>CANQHY010000005.1 GCA_947623975.1 uncultured Bacilli bacterium | reverse complement strand
CCGTCATAACATCTTTTTTACTATTCCAGTAATCAAGTGATGAGTATATTACATTTCTTCCACGATCGAGAGTATGATTATTAGCAAGCGATACTAAATTAAAGCCAGCATCAATAAAAGCATCGCCCTCTTCTTTTGGTGAATTAAAAGCAGGATAAGAGGATAGCCCAAAAGACGTTCCTCCTAAAATTGATTCCTGATTATAAAAGGCTAAATCGTAATTTTTCACTATTGGTTTTATTAAGTCCAACATTTTTTCAAAGTTATAACTACCGTTTTCTTGAGCATCTTCATATACTGAACTATGAATAAGGGCATCACCAACCATTATTAAAGATAGCTCTTTTGAATCAACATATTTTTTTACTGTTACCTTTCCTATTTCTTTTTCTTCTTTGTTAAAAAGAAAGGAAAACAAAAAGAAGGAAAGAAAAGCTATTAAAAAAATAATAACGCCAACCTTTACCTTCTTTTTCAAAACTATTTTACTTCTTTTCATAGTACTACCTTACCTTCTATAGAAAATTGATATAAATTGTACAAATCGATACAAAATAGCATTACTTTTATTTATTGCAAAACTTTTACCAACAGCTTTACCACCAATAGTTAAAGATGCAATTACGGCTGTCATTAAAAGAGATACTATAAGAGATGGAAATTTGAATTTTTCACTAATAATAAGAGCAATGGTAATTCCTGTCGAACCACTTACTATTCCACAAATATCACCGATTACATCGTTACAAAAACTCGATACTTTATCAGCATTTCTTATAAACCTGACAGCAAGACTAGCACCACGAATTTTCTTTGTAGCCATCGAATTAAAAGTTTTATCATCTGCTACTGTTACCGATATTCCTATCATATCAAATATAATACCCAAAACTATAAAAGTAAATACCAAAATTATACTAATAATTAATTCGGCATTTGGTATTATAACCTCACCTATAAAAGAAAAAAACATCGATATCAAAAAAGTTAATAAAGATATCGTTATAACCCATTTTTTATTTACTAACTGTTTAGTTTTAGGAACTTTTTTTGAAGCCTTGCTTGCATATTTTTCCTTATATTTTTTATTTTTCATTATTTATAATTAATTCCCCTTAATTTCATTACTAATTAAAGAATAAATCGAAATGGCATTATCGTAGTAAACTTTGTGCCTTTAGGTCAAGTTGGATTTCCCCTGATTCTACTATCCGTTACCAGAGTAGCAGTTCCCTTTTAAAGAATCAAATAGCCAGTCACCTTAGCTACGACTTGATTACCACTTAGAGCACACTGCAATCCCACAATAATCTACACTCTAGAAGTTTTCCCCAACAATACCTCCTATTACTTATGCTCTTTTGCAACATTAGTTTCAAGTAGCGATTCCTAGGATAAGATGTACACCTTAAAATAGGTTGTCTCTATTCCCTAATACCACTCAAGCCAAGCTACTCTATCCATAGCTTTAGCCACAAGATAGGTTCAAGCCTAAGTCGTAAAAACTTTGTTTTACAAGATTAGGTCTCCGCGAATAAATGGAACGGTTGCCGTATGCCGTTACGATCGCCCATAAATTCTTCAAATTCAGCACCCACCCTATACTGGGCGTATAAAGCAAGCACCAAACGTTTCATAGATATGCTCTTCGATGATATTTTACCCTCATCTTCGTAATAATGTATTGACTAGAATAATGCGCCATTTCGACTAACATTTTACCATATAACAAAAAGAATTGCAAATTATGTCAACGTAAAAACAGACTAAATAATTACCTTATAAAAGCAATTGCAAACATCAAAATTTAGTTACAAATAAGATTTAATATGTCTTTCTTTAAATACTTATTAAGCGGAGTCTTTACCAAATAATAGAAATATACTGATATTGCCAATATAATAATAATCCAAATATAAATTGGCATAAAGAAATTTAGATTACAACTTAATAATAGAATTAAACATCCTATATTATATAAGATAACAGCTACTATTAAAGATATAAATATTTCGAGTAAATAATCGATTAAATAGATATTTAGTATTCTTTTTTTCTTTACTCTAAATAATTGAAGATAGCCAAATTCTCTTTTTCGATAAGATAATTCTAAAGTTATCTTATTTACTACGAAGATAAAGATAAAAATAGTGGCAAATACTAATATAATAGCTATATATAATAAGTAGTAATCCAAAGAAGACATACTATCGTGAATAAATACTCGCCATGGTAGTGTATAATCAAATTCGTGAAAACCTCTAGCTTCTTTATTTACATAAAGAGAGATTGCCGTATCTAAATCAATTACACACATTGTCTCTATTTCTAGAGCTTTAGTTCCTATCTCTTGCATTTTTTCATAAGGAATAAATACTGCTGGTGTTACATAATCTTTTAGCAAGTTATCTATTTCTTTGTAATAAGGATTATTTTGATATATTAAGTAACCTTCATATTCTCCTTTATGAATAATTCCTGTTATTAAGAATTGGTTATCTTCAATAGTTATTTTCATACCCAAAGCATCGTTATAGTCCATATTAGGATAATTAACATTAATAAATTCTTCGTTTACAATTATTTCATTTTTTTCTTTTGGATATCTTCCATATTCTAAGATATTGCTATTTTTTAAAATACTATCCTCTTCATCTGGTAAAATATAACCTGTAAAATTATCACTTTCTATTTTGTAGTTTTCATATTCTTTTTCAATCAAATCTTTATATTCATCTTTTTTATTTGTATTAATATTTATAACCTGTACGGGATAAGTACTAGATTGCCATTTAACATATTCTCTTTTGAAATTTATAAAAAGAGAAATACCACAGATTAGAAGAAAGAATAAAATAGTTGTAAATAAACCTAAAACTACTCTTTTCTTTTTCCTTTTCAAAGCAAAGTTAATATCACGTCTCCAAGTTTTTTCCACTGTTTTAGAATTAAGAAAGTAAGCTTTTTGATTATTAGTTTTAACACTTTCTAAAGTTTTCTTTTTTTGAATACTTATCTTTCCATAATCAATAAAAATAATATAATCTGCTAGAAAATCATAAATGTTTTTGTGAGTTGCTATTAGTATAATCTTACCTTCTTTAGAAATCTTACTTAAAAATTTAACAAATATTTCCGAGTTTTTAGAATCGAGACTTGATGTTGGTTCATCTAATAAAATTATTTTACTATCCAAAAGAAGGGCTCTAATAAGAGCAATTCTTTGTTTTTCTCCACCAGATATTTGTTCTGGTTTTTTAAAAAGCAAATATGATACTTGAAATTGTTCAGCATATCTTTTAATGGCTTTTAAATCATCTTTAATAAACAGGAGATTTTCTAAAATAGTTAGATCTTTAAAAAGATAACTTTTTTGAAAGACATAAGAAATTTGATTTACTGTCTCTATTTGTTCTTTTGTACTCATCGTGTTAACATCTTTGTCATTCCACAAATATTTTCCCTCATAATCACTATCAAGACCTGCTAAAATATTAAATAAAGTTGTCTTTCCACTACCACTTATTCCTTTTAATAAGTAAATAATTCCCTCTTCTAAAGTAATATTAATATTATCTAAAACAATAGAATTATATCTTTTAGTAATGTTTTCTAATCTTATCATAATAGATCACTTTTTTCTCTCAACATTTGATACCATCCATCTTTTTTCCTTGAATAATTTAAATAAATTCCTTCTACTACCGCAATTAAGGAAAGTATTACTGCTAACAATAATATCCACTTTCCTTCTATTTCAAATAACGGGAATGGGAATATATTTAAATTAGTAACAATGCTGTTTATTATAAATGCTACTAAACTTGAAGATACGATAGAAACACATAACAGGAATAAGATATAGGCTACAAAATACATAATACTTGCATATTTAATCTCTTTATGATTATAACCGTAATATTGGTAGACACAATAGTAATGTTCGGTATAAGTATTTTGTGTTTTATGAATTTGAAAATAAAATATCATAGCTAATACTAAAAATGTTATGCTTAAGTAAAAAGAAATAGTTTGAATATAAAAATTCATATTACTATATTCTAAAAAATAGTTAGTTGGATTTTGAACCCTTATACCATCATCGCTTAGAGTTTTATCCTTATAATCACGATAAAATTTTAGAAAATTATATTTATCTTTAAAAAATATAGTTAAGGAAGTTGCACGTGTGCCACTATTTTGTTCTTGTTCTCCTAATACATCATCCCACTTGTATTTTTCTAAATATTTGCCGCTTAAGTAATAGTAAGTATTAAAATCATATTGGCCTAAAATGGATTTAAAATAAAATTCCGTTTTATTATCCATTGGTTTTAATATACCAACAATTTCAAAAGTATCAATACCATCAGGTAATTTAATTTCCTCTTCTCTTCCAATTAATCCACTTAAATCAATGTTATAATTTTGGGCTAATTTTATTGCCACATCATGACCTAATATAATTTGATTCTTATTAGTAAAATAAGTCCCATACATAATAGCATTTTCTATACCAATCAAATCTTCCTTTTTAGTAGGAAGGGATAAAATATCTAAACTAAAATCAAAATTACTTGCTGGTCCATCTATTTCAACATTACCCCCTGGTATATTTCTAAGATAATGGTAGACTGTCTCTGATGTTTTATAATTAGAAAGTAAATTCTCGCAATAATCTTTTGTATCAACAGAACAATCTATTCTTAAGGCATTCATATCATATCTATTAACTAGACTTGTGAACAACTTATTTTCATAATCAGTACAGGCATAACACAAAAGAAGCGCTAGTGAAAAAATAACAATATAAACAAAAGATATTTTTTTAGAGTTTCTTTTAATTTGTTTGCAAAAACTTTTAAATAATTTTACACAAGAACTATAGGAAAACTTTCTATCAGAAGAAACTTCAAAACTAGTTTTATTTTCTTTTTCTATTTTATAACTATCTAAATTATTAAAATCAATTACATTGTCGGCATATTCAAAAACTATCTCATCATGTGTTGCACAAATTACCAATACAGATTCTTTTAATTTTTTTAGAATCTCAAATATCTTTATTTTATTATCTTTATCAAGACTTGATGTTGGCTCATCGAAGAAAAATATTTTTTTGTCTTTTAATAAATTACCGGCGATAGCAAACCTTTGTTTTTCCCCTCCTGATAATTGATAAGGATATTTAGAAAGTAAACTAGCCAAATTTAATAATTTAACTATTTTTAAAATTTCCTTTGAATCCTTATTTGATTCTAGTAAAAGATTTTCTTCCATAGTAAGATAATCTATAAAATAATTATCTTGAGAAATATAGGCAATTTTTTTTTGAACATCATCAAAATTAATTTTATTTTGATATTCTCTATCGCCATAAATTATTGTTCCTTCAAAAGGAGTAATACCAAGTAAGATATTAAATAGTGTTGTCTTTCCACTACCACTCGGTCCATATAGAGCATATAATCCCGTTTGTTCAAAGTGATAAGAAAAGTTTTTAAATATCGGATATTTATCATATGTTTTAGAAATGTTCTTGCACTGTATCATAACAACCTCTTTTATTCTTTAACGCTCTCTAAATTTTCTAAAATACTAAATAGTGGAGCATAAAAATCATCATTTGCCAAATCTTTATATTTATCCTTTATGTTAAATGTCACATTATCTACAATATAATTTCCCATCTCTTGAATATTATTATAAATTTTCTTTTCCTCTTCCGTTGCTTCATTATTTGCTACTTTATCAGATAAATATTTGCCATTTTCATCTACATAATCAATTACTACTTCTCTTGGAAAACCATAATCTGATAATACCCCTACTTGCCAATAATTTTTATCTTTGTTTTCCTTTTTAAAATTACATACATTAAGATGATAATATGGCCCCCATTCTGAATCTTTTATATATTTATCATCTTGTACCATATTCCAAAGGGTAACTACCTCTTCTCTTTTAAAGTTTTTAAATTCTATTTCACTTAAATCATTTTCTGTTATCTTCCTTTTATCAAATAAATGTCTATCAAATAAGTCGTTTATTTCTCTTGCTTCTTCTCTTTCAGTCTTTGTTCCATCCACAGAACGAGAAGATGAAACTAATGAAGGAGGTACAATTGGTGTAGTATATAAAAGAGTACCATCAATATCTCTAATCGTTCCATAAACGTAATCTAAAGTTTCATATTTAAGATTACATCCATTAAGATAGTAATCATTAACAATCTCTTTCGTAGCAATCAGTTCATATTCCATATTTTCTATAAAATAATACCAACCATCCTCTTTTTTTATGGCTTCTCTTCGATATAAATGATTAGTAGATAATCCTTCAAAATCACTTTCATCTTCTGAATCATTGAAAGACGCAATAAGTTTAGGAATACCAAAAATTCCAACAGTGACAATGAAAAATGCAATTATCAATATAATATTCTTTTTCTTTTTACTTTTTTCTTCTTCTCTTTTCATTATTAACAACCTCTAACCATAAAACCTATGGCTTCCTTTCTTTATGGCCTTAATTATACAAAACCATTGTGACTCTAAAGTGACTTAATCAGTTACAATTTTGTAATTAACGGAAATAACTCAAAAAAAAAGAAAGATTTCTCTTTCCCAACAAAAATAATTAACATTATCATTTTTTTAATTATAAATACATCAATCAGACTCTATTGATGTTATTAAACGTTTTTTCAACTCTTCTTTATCATATTCTTCATTTCTTAAATACGCCTCAGAATCATTCTTAGCCTGTACTAATATTTTATAATCGCTTCTTAAATTAGCCATTTTAAAAGTCATGTCTCCACTTTGCTTAGTACCAAATAAATCTCCCGAACCTCGCAGCTTAAAATCTTCTTCACTAATTACAAAACCATCGTTTACATTTTCCATTATTTCAAGTCTTTTAGTATCAGAATCACTGACTAATAAACATTTCGAATCCAAACTGTTTCTTCCAACTCTACCTCTTAACTGATGTAATGTAGAAAGACCAAATCTATTAGCATCAAAAATAACCATCATCGTAGCATTTGGAACATCGACACCAACCTCTATTACAGTCGTACTTATAAGTATATTAACTCTATTCTGCTTGAATTCTGCCATAATTAAATCTTTTTCTTTAGCCTTCATTTTGCCATGAACGATATCAATGTTATACTTATTACCAAAAATCAAATTCATTTTATCTCTTAAAGTATAAACATTAGTTAAATCGAGATCTTCATTTTCTTCTATTAAGGGTGCAATTACATAAACTTGATGATTATTATTCAATTCTTCTCGCATAAGATTATAAACAGAATTCATTTCTTTTGAATTAAACACTTTTGTTGTAACAGGCTTTCTTCCTTTTGGCATTTCTTTTATTATTGAAACATCCATATCACCATAAATTGTTAAAGCATACGTTCTTGGTATTGGTGTTGCACTCATGTACAACACATCTGGTTTAATACCTTTATTTTTTAAATTTGATCTTTGATTAACACCAAAACGATGTTGTTCATCAGTTACTACTAATCCCAAATTATTATATTCAACATCCTCTTGAATCAAAGCATGTGTTCCTATAATAATATCTATAGAATTATTTTTTAATCCATTGTATATTTCTTGTTTATCTTTTTTGCTGATTGAACCAGTTAAAAGTTCAACGTTTACTTTTCCTTCTTTTAACAACTCTCTAATATTGTTATAATGCTGAACAGCAAGAATTTCAGTAGGAGCCATTAAAGCACTCTGATAACCACATAGATAATTATAATACATAGCTAATACGGCAACTATAGTTTTGCCACTTCCAACATCACCTTGCAATAACCTATTCATTCTTTTACTACTTTTTAAATCTCCAATTATTTCATCCAAAGCTTCTTTTTGATCTTTTGTAAGTTCAAATGGTAATTTCTTTATAAATTCATCTATATTTTGTTCGGTCTTTCTTTCTATTCCCACGTTGTTTTTGTTATTTGATGCTCTTAAATAATTAATCTTAAACATGAATTCAAATAATTCTTCGTATTTTAGTCTTATACTAGCTTCTTTTAATTTATCATAATTAGGTGGATTGTGAACTATATTAAGAGCCGTTTTTTTATTTAAAAAATTATATTTTTCAATTAAATATTTGGGAATACTATCATTAATTTCATTTCCATATATAAGTAGTGCATTGTTAATTGCGGCAGATAATACTTTTTGTGATAATCCTGTCGTTGTATGGTAAACAGACTCTATTTTTTCCTGATTAGTCAAAACTCCAAATTTTATATCTGAAGCATTGATAATGTTTTTTGAAGAGTCATATTTACCTATTACTATTATTTTTTCACCTATAGGTAAACTCTGTTTCAAAAAAGCTCTACCAAAAATAGATATTCCTACTATTCCATAAACTGTTGATAATCTGAAATTAAGCTTATTAGTTCCACCTCTAAATCTTATAACTAAGGGAAGGCTTTCCACTTTTCCATCTATTACAATTTTCTGTTCCTTATCTGTAACATTCCTTAAATCTGTCCTTCTTAAAACATCATATCTAAAGGGATAGTGAGTAACTAAATCATCTATAGTCATTATTCCTACTTTGTTTAACAACAGTTCCGTTTTAGGACCAATTCCTTTGACCTTAGATAATTTATCCATACTCTCACTTCCTCGTGTGTATTATAACACAAGTAGCTATATTTATAAAGGAAAAATTATACTTAAAAAAAATTATTTAAATTTTTTCCTTGACAAAATTTGCCTATTCGCTTATTATAGAAATCACCAATTCGAAATTGGCGAATTGGTCGCTAGTATCACACTAGCCAACCCCTTTTTATTCTTTTGTGAAGCATCTTCTCAGGGGGAGGTGCTTCTTTTTTTTGTCTAAATTTCTTTAACCAATTCTACTTGTGTATAGCTATTTTCATTATTTGTATTTGTAATTAGACATTAACCCATTCACATAGTACATTAACACATAAATTAGAATGAGGAGGAGTTATGAATAACTATAATTATTTTGATACATTTAATGAAACATTTTTAGATGTACCTATGCAAGGTTATAATCCAAGCAATAATTCAAATTTTAACCAAAATTCCAATATGAACAATTCACAAATTAATTCTTTATTTGGTCCTTATGAAGGATACACTAAAGGAAATATGTTTAGAAACTTATATGAACAATACAAAAATTATCAACCAGCAATACTTACACCTAGAAATGAAAAAGAAGAAGCCCTACTTAATCTTAATCAAATGCAATTTGCAATGCATGATTTAAATCTATACTTAGATGTATATCCAAACGATATGACAATGATGAGACAGTTTGTATCATTTAGGAACACTTATAATAAGTTACTTTCAGATTACGAAAACAAATATGGTGCAATAGAGGTTAACAGTCCGACATTAAACAATACACCATTTGGCTGGGAAGAACAAACTTGGCCATGGGAAATGAGGGGGGTATAATATGTGGCAATATCATAAAAGATTGCAATATCCTATTGACATTAAGAAAAAAGATTTAAAAATGGCTAAATATCTTGTTACTCAATATGGCGGCTCTAATAGCGAACTTGCTGCAGCATTAAGGTATTTAAATCAAAGATATACAATGCCAGATGATAGAGGCAAAGCTCTTCTTACCGATATTGGAACAGAAGAATTAGCACACATAGAAATGATTTCAACAATGATTTATCAACTTACAAAAGATGCAACCCTAGAAGAATTAGAACAAGCAGGTCTTGGTAGTCATTATGCTGAACACAACAAATCTCTATATCCGACCGATGCTAATGGTGTGCCATTTACTGTTGCATATTTTGCATCTACAGGTGATGCTATAGCTGACTTATATGAAGATATGGCTGCCGAACAGAAAGCTCGTGCCGTATATGAAAACCTAATTGATCTAGCAACTGACCCAGATGTAATTAAACCACTACTATGGTTACGTCAAAGAGAAATTGTACATTTTAATAGATTTAAAGATCTCTGTGAATATTACAAAAGTAAAAACTTAAAATAAAGATACCATATAGTACCTATAATATAGGTGCTTTTTTAATTTACATCTAATAAAACTTTTCATTTTAACCACATAAAAAAACTTGTGTAAAAATACACAAATCTTAAACATTTTAATTATCATAAAAATCATCAAAATAATTATCGTTATCGCTGTCATTTTCATTTAAACTTAAATCCACTTGCTTAGTAAGATTACTTTGATTACCATTAGATTGAATTTTATTATTATTTTCAACATTTATATAAGAACCATTAATATTAGCTTTAGCATATTCCTTAGAATTTAATTCATTGAAATTAATAAACTTTTCTATCCTATCGTCATTTAAATTTTTATTACTACTATTAGATTGATTTTGATTATTATTACTATTACTAGAAAATATAGAATCATCTATAAATTTCCATTTTTTTTCAACAGAAGGAGTATCTACATTTGACCTGTTACTGCTACCATTATTAAAATTTCCAATGATGTTATTATCGAAATAATAATCGTTATCTAATATTTTTCCATTTTTTATTACCATATTGTTATCAGGTACAATTAATTGCCCATATATATCAGTTTGTTTCTCAACAACCGGATCGTTGTTTTCTTTAACATCGTACATTGATGCACCGAATAAAGTTTCATTATTACGATTATTGTTATATAATCTATTTTCATTGATATTTTCTTTAGGTGGCATATAACTTGGATTATTTTCTTTTTCCTTTTTTAGATTACTTGTATTTGATTTTTTTTCATCAGTAAGTATAAGATTATTAAACTTAGAATTATTTTCCTTATCTAAAATATTATCCGATTTATAAACATATGCTTCTTTCATTTCAGGTAATTCTTTATCTTCTATCGTACTAGCTATAGGCTTTCCCAGAAGAAAATCCGTTATATTTTTAGCATCAAAATCTTCGCGATTAACTTTTACTTCCATATTTTTAGTTTTTTTCTCCTCTTCCTTTATTACACCTATTTCACTAGATAATAAAATATCATCAAGTTTCTTCGAATAAGTACCACTGTTAAATCTATCTTTTAAACCATGCGATACAGATGTTGATCCGATTTTGGCAAAAAGATTATTTTGCGAATTTTTTTTAAGTATCGCTTTAACCGGTTTTTCCTCTCTCAAACTTGTCTTATCTATTATTGAAGGTATTGATTCTAGCACTTTTAGATTATTACTTACATCATTATGTTTTAAGTTATTATTAGTTAAGATTTTGTTTGACATTTGGTCTTGTTCATACCTGGTTGGTCCACTTTCCCTACGCCATTCTTCAACTGGCTTTTCACCACGTTCCTCCAAAATTATATCATTGAACATTTTATCGAAATTTGGCAATTCTTTTTTTATAACATCAGGGTAAATATTTTTACTATTCTCAATTGCTTTTCTTACATCAAAAATATCCATATAGCCACGATTATCATAAACTGTATAAGAAAAAGCTTGCTTCAAAAGCGTTAAGCAAACATCAGGATATCTTGAACCAAGAGAAAAAACTCTTTTATATTCACTGGTTATATCTACTAGGAAGCTCATTATTCGCTCTTG
Source organism: uncultured Bacilli bacterium (assembly GCA_947623975.1). Lineage (GTDB taxonomy): Bacteria > Bacillota_I > Bacilli_A > RF39 > UBA660 > RUG13868. The sequence continues at coordinate 14,333 of CANQHY010000005.1, read as the reverse complement.
AATAAAAGGGGTATATTTCATTTTTCTTCCTGTTTGTTTTTCAAATTTTGGCAATGTACCCATCATTATTTTAATAGTTTCATCCCTTGTTGGTTCTGGAACTTCTATCTTTTGAAAACGTCTTGTAAAGGCTTTATCTCTTAAAATATAACGTTCATATTCTTCAGTAGTAGTAGCCCCTACTACCTTTATGCTACCACGACCAAGCCCTTCCTTAAAAATATTAGCAAAATCTAAAGAAGAAGAATCGGTTGCTCCTATTAACATATGAATTTCATCGATAAACAAAATTACTTTTTCACGTTGTTTTAATTCATCAATCATCTTTTGAACTTTACTTTCACCACTTGGCATAGTACCCAACAGTGAGGCTGTCTTAAGATTTATAATTTTATATCCCTTAAGAGCATCTGGAACATCACCTTTTTGAATTCTGTAAGCAAGTCCTTCTACTATTGCTGTTTTACCAATGCCAGGTTTACCAATCAAAATAGCAGACTTTTCAGGCGTTAAAAGGACGAGAATTAACTCTTTAATTTGTTGATCTCTACCGATAGCAGGATTTGTGATATACGAACTATCAGTTATATCTTCACCATAACGATCTAAAACACTAAAATTAGCTTCAAAATTAACTAATCTCTCATCCATAAAAACAACCTCCTAGTATCATTAATTATAACACAAAAATCTATCCATAGAAAGAACTTATTTAAATTTAGTCATTTATTATAATCGAGAGGTAAAATAATTTAAAGAAATTTACAAAATAATAGAAAAAAGTAAACAGTTCTTTTAACCTGTTCACTTCTATTTAACTAAACAAAACCCTATTATTTTTTGAACTGTGAATTATATAGTTCAGCATAAAAACCATTTTGATTCATTAATTCTTTATGACTACCTTGTTCAATGATATTACCATCTTTCATAACTAAAATCAAATCAGCGTTTTTAATCGTAGAAAGACGATGAGCAATTATAAAAGATGTTCTTCCTTCTGTTAATTTATCCATGGCTTTTTGAACCAATTCTTCTGTACGTGTGTCAACCGATGATGTAGCTTCATCTAATATCAAGAATGGCGAGTCTTTGATCATTCCTCTAGCAATTGTAAGTAATTGTTTTTGTCCGGCTGAAATACTTTCACTATCAGTAAGCATGTAATCCAATCCTTTAGGAAGAGATTTTACAAAATGATCTACTCCAACGACATTTAAAGCATTCATTATTTCTTCATCCGTTACATTTTCTTTATTATATTTGATATTATCTCTTATGGTACCATTAAATAGCCAAGTATCTTGAAGAACCATTATAAATAAATCATGAACATTTTCACGTGATAATTCTCTTACTGAAACGCCATCTATTATAATGTCACCAGAATTTATCTCATAAAATTTCATAAGCAAATTTACCATCGTTGTCTTTCCTGCTCCAGTTGGTCCTACTATAGCTATCTTTTGTCCCGGTTTTACGTTACAGCAAAAATCTTTTATGATGATTTGATCGTTATTATAACCGAATTTAACGTGATCAAAAATAATGTTTCCTCTTACTTTAGATTTTTGAAGACGTCTGTTAATAGTTTCTTCGCTAGACATTTCTTTTTCTTCTAAAAATTCAAAAACTCTTTCAGCAGCTGCTGCTGTTGATTGCAAATTAGACATTCCTTGAGCTATTTGTGATAACGGATTAGTAAATAGTCTTACATATATCATAAATGCTACGATGACACCAAAAGATATCTGATCATTCATTACTAATATAGCACCGACAACACAAACAACAAGATAACTAAAATTACCAACAAAAGACATTATAGGTTGCATCATACCAGATAAAAATTGACTTTTTCTATTGCAATCAAATACCTTTTCGTTATATTTATCAAACTTTTCTAATGATTCCATTTGACCATTATAGGCTCTAACAATATTGTGATTAGTATATATTTCCTCAATATGACCATTAAGTCTTCCCAATTCGACTTGCCTTGCCATAAAATACTTTTGTGACTTTGAAAGAATTAAAAACATTAACATAAATCCAAGGGTAGATGCTACTATACCACTTATTGCCATAATCCAATTAGTAGCAAACATCATAATAATCGATCCAATAAAAAGAGTTATGGCACTTACTAAACCACTAAGACTGTTATGCATAGTCATAGCAATTGTATCGACGTCATTTGTTACTCTTGATAATATATCACCATAACTATTATTGTCGAAATACTTTAAAGGAAGCTTATTAATTTTCTTAGAAATACTACTCCTTAATTGTTTAGCAAAATTATTAGCTACATTTGTCATAATAATCGTTTGAATAAAGTTAAAAATAGCACTTAATAAATAAATTGATAATAAGAATAGACATATTGTTTTAACTCTTTTAAAATCTATACCTGTTAAAAGGCCATCCGTTATAACGTTAGTCAAATCTTTTAATTTATTTGGTCCTATAATCGAAAGAACAGAACTAATAGAGGCAAGAATAAGTGCCACGACAATAAAAGGCATAAACTTTTTTAAATAAGTAATCATCTTTTTTATAGCTGTTTTAAAATCTTTTGGCTTTTCAGCAATTCTAGGTCCACCACGACGAGGTTTGCTTTTCAATTCTTCGTTACTCATTTTCTAACTCCTCCTTTGATAATTGTGAATAAGCTATTTCTCTATAGACAGCACATTTTTTCAAAAGTTCCTTATGTGTACCTATTCCAACACATCTACCCTGATCCAAGACTAATATTTTATCGGCATTTATAATAGTACCTATTCTCTGAGCTACAATTAAGCTAGTCGCATCTTTCGTATATTTTTTTAATTTATTTCTAAGTTGATAATCAGTTTTATAATCCAAAGCTGAAAAAGAGTCATCGAAAATATAAATTTCAGGATTTTTAGCAATAGCTCTTGCTATAGCCAGTCTTTGTTTTTGTCCACCAGATATATTAGTTCCACCACGGGCAATATTAGAGTCGTATTTGTTTTCCATTTTTTCGACGAAATCTTTTCCTTGAGCTACATCGATAGCTTCTTTTATTTTGTCTAAAGTAATGTTTTTTCTACCACTATCACCATAAGCGACATTATATTTTACACTGCCATTAAACATTACAGCTTTTTGGGGAACGTATCCAAGTTTATTATTTAAAGCTTCCAATTTATATTCTTTGACATTTACTCCATCTACTAATACTTCTCCTTCTGTCGCATCATAAAACCTTGGAACAAGGTTAATTAAAGTAGATTTTCCACTACCAGTAGAACCAATGAAAGCTACTGTTTCACCCTTCCTAGCTACAAAAGAAATATTTTTTAAAACATACTCTTCAGAATCAGGATATTTAAAAGAGACATTTCTAAATTCTACCTCACCAGTAATGTAATTATCATCTTCTAAAAAGCCATCCATTATGCTCGATTTAGTTTCTAAAATTTCGTTTATACGATCTACAGAAACACTAGCACGTGGATACATTACAAATATCATAGCAAGCATCAAAAATGACATTATTACTTGCATAGCGTAACTTGTAAATACAACCATATTACTAAATATTTCAATCTTATCCATTAAACTTGCTTCGTTAATTAAATAAGCTCCAACAAAATAAATAGCAAGAGTAAGACAATTCATAACCAAATACATAACTGGCTGCATCACTGCCATTGCTCTCTGATTAAACAATTGCGTATTAGTAAGTTTTGTATTACCTTTTTCAAATTTTTCTTCCTGATATCCCTCAGCATTAAAAGCTCTAATAACTCTTATTCCCATTAGGTTTTCTCTAGTAAGTCCATTTATATTATCGATTAGTTTTTGAACTATTTTAAATCTTGGCAATACAATAATCATAAGAATTACTACCATCGAAAGAAGAATTACTACAGCGCCTCCTGTAATAGCACTCCATTGCCAACTTTTATTAAGTATTTTAAATATTGCCCACACAGCTGTTATTGGAGCTTTAATCAATAATTGTAACCCCATAGCAATAAACATTTCGACATTAGTAATATCATTTGTTGTCCTAGTAATTAAGCTACTAGTCGAAAATTTCTTTATTTCTTCCATGCCAAAACTTTGCACTTTACTGAATATTTTTCTTCTAACATTTTTAGAGAAAGTAGCTGATAATAGTGATGCAAGATAGCCAACAATAATGGCCGATATTAAACTTCCACCAGCACATAATAGCATATAGCCACCTTGCTCTAAAATTTCTTTTATCTCTGTATTTTCAGACTGTAAAAGAGCTGTTATTGTAGACATATAATCAGGAAGCTTTAAATCAAGCCAAACCTGAAAAGATATTAGTGCAATACAAATAAAAATAATTGCAACATCTTTTTTACTAAAGTTTTTTATAATTTTAAACATAAAATCATCCTTTCATCATATTTTTTACATTTTCAATCATCGTGTCAATAACCTTTATATGAACCATAAAATCTTCCTTAGAAATCCCCTTTTTAATAGAATCAAAATACCTCTTTTGAGTATCCTTTAGACAAGAAACTATATTACTTGCCTTATCTAATATTATTATTCTTTGATATCTTTTATCAATATTATCGGACTTAATTTCAACAAGGCCTCGTTCCAAAAGAAGAGCTAAAGCTTTAGAAACGTATGACTTTGAAAAGCCTCTATAAGTAACTGCATCGATTGCCCTATCCAAATTCTTATTATTATAAAAGAACAATAAGATATCAGCTTCTTGTTTTGTAATACCACACTCTATTGCTTTTTTTTCTATAACATAGTCATATAATTCTCTACTTTTTTTCATATAATACAACATTTTTGAGCTTTCTTTATTACTGGACATATCATCACCTTAGTTTCCGTGGAAACTATTAACATACTACACCTATAAGATATTATTGTCAATTAAAAAGGTTACACAAAAATGTGAAACCTCTATAATAATAACAAAGCTATTATTTATTCAAGTTAATCCCAAAAAGATGTTCTGCCATATGTTCTCTTTTAGGATAACTAGCATCTTTTATACTTTTTTCAAAATTTTCTCTATCATAGGTAATATCTTTTCTTTTTACAATAGTTAGATTATCTTTTATTTCGAGTGTTAAATAAGAACAAATATTGCTAATATTTACACCACTACTTTTAATAATCTGGAAGTATTTATTTAGACCGAATATTTCAAAATCGTCGTGATAATGTCCACAAAAAATGTAGTCAGCTTCATAATTTTTTATAATTTCTTTAACGGAATCATCCTTTAATATATCTAGTGAATAAAATGGATAATCACTATTTTCATCTTCAATCAAAAAATGCGAAAAACTAAATATTTTTCCCTCAATTAACAAATCTTTACGAAGTAAACAATTCCTTAAATAAGAAAATTCTTTTTCTGATAACAGACTTTCTACCCATTTTTCATGCTCAACTAAATCAGAAGATAATCTTTTCCTTGATTTATCGTTTAATACATATCTTTCATGATTTCCTAATATCATAATTACATTAGAATCTATAAGAGCATCTAAACACTCTTTAGAATTAGGACCTATACCAACAACATCACCAAGGCATATAACGTAGTCATAATCATCTTTGCTAATATCTTCTAATATACTTTTTAAAGCTTGATAATTTCCGTGTATGTCACTAAATATTGCTATTTTTTTCATAATTTTTCTCCTCTACATATAATATTACATTAAAATATATCATCATAAGAAACCTCAATTTCAAAACTACCTGAACTATAAGGAGCTACCTGATAATAGTTAAAAAATAAAATTAAACCATGATTAGAAAAGGCAAAATTATTAAAATTTTCTTCTTTTGGTCTTGTTCCTTCCATTAGCATATTAATATCGACAATTTTCGAATTAGTAATTAATATTTGCCGAGATTTACAAGAAAGTATCTCTAAAACTTTTGGATTTATTTCTCTTAGATTTTTAATATCAATAATTTTGTTATTTTCCTCATCATAATTAATTGTAAAGATTTCGTGATTGGGATGAGCACCACCAGTATAATCTTCTATAAAAAAAACATAGGAAAGATAATTTTGATAAGAATAAAAATCAAACTTTATATTTAGAGTGTAGCATAAACTTTGTTGAACATCTATATTTTTAATATTATATTTAAAAGCTTTTATTTTTCTATTTATTTTATAATTTATTTCTTTGTTTAATAAATCATAATTAGATATTGGAATATAAGCTGAGATTTCATAAGGATGTATCTTTTCTTCATATTTTTTATAACTAAAATCTACTTTTGTAATGTAATAAGTATTTAGATAGTTACCACTACTTTTTGTTATATAATATAAAACATTTACTATTGTTAAAATAATTAAAATTATCAATAATAAAGGTCTTTTTCTCAAAATTATCACCATTAAAAGTTATGCAAAATAGTCAAATTCCATACAAAAAGCATTTAAAGGGAATAATTAGTTTTAAATGCTTTAGACTTGCTTATTATAATTTTACACTTATTTATCTTTTTTTAGAAAGGTAATTTAAAATTGCCGTTACTTATTTGTTTCATCATCTTTTTCATTTCTTCAAACTGCGTCAAGAGTTTATTCACCTCTTGAACAGAAAGACCACATCCTGATGCAATTCTTGTTTTTCTACTAGCTTTGATTATTTCTGGATGACTTCTTTCTTTTGGTGTCATCGATAAAATAATTGCTTCAATATGCGACAATTGTTTAGGATCTATCTTGACATTGTTAAGTCCTAATTTAGAAGCTCCCGGTAATAGTTTAACAATATTTTCAAGGGGGCCTAATTTTTTAATTTGCTTCATCTGTGATAAAAAGTCTTCTAAATCAAATTTCCCATTTTGCATCTTTTTAGCAGCTTTAAGTGCTTCTTTTTCATCAACCTCGGATTGAACTTTTTCAACTAGTGATACAATATCACCCATTCCAAGAATTCTTCCTGCCATTCTTTCGGGATCAAATAAATCGATTCCGTCCATTTTTTCACTAGTACCAATAAACTTAATTGGAACATTAGTAAGATGTCTTACTGAAAGAGCAACACCACCTCTAGTATCACCATCTAACTTTGTTAAAATAACACCAGTAAGTGGAAGTTTATTATTAAATCCCTCAATTACGTTAATAGCATCTTGTCCCATCATCGCATCGATTACTAAAAGTATTTCTTCTGGTGAAACTGCTTTTCTTATGTCTTCTAATTCATCCATGAGATTATCATCAATATGAAGACGTCCCGCTGTATCGATTAAAACATAATCAAATTTATTATTTTTTGCATATTCTATAGCGTTTTTAGCTATTTCAACCGGATCTTTTTTTCCTTCTTCATAGACCTCTATATTTAACTCTTTACCAATTTGCTTCAACTGATCTATAGCAGCAGGTCTATAAACATCACATGCTACTAAAAGAGGTCTTTTGCTATGTTTTTTTCTAAGTAAATTAGAAAGTTTTCCAACAGCAGTAGTCTTTCCGCTTCCCTGAAGACCTACTAACATCAAAATAGCGGGATTTCCAATTAAATTTAAAGGTTTCTGTTCACCACCCAATAAATATGTAAGTTCATCTTTAACAATTTTAACGAACACATCCTGTGGTTTTAGGCTTCTTTGTACCTCTTCACCAAGAGCTTTTTCTTTTACTTTATTAGTAAACTCTTTAACAACTGTATAGTTAACATCAGCTTCCAAAAGAGCAAGACGAATCTCACGCATCATGTCGCTGATATTTTCTTCACTTATTTTTCCATAACCTCTTATTTTTTGTATGGCATTTTGTAATCTTTCACCCAAACTCTCAAACATAAATCCTCCTGTATATTTATATTATAAAATAAAATAATGAAGAAAGAAAGAAAAAAGCCTGCATATTTTGCAACGGCTTAATAAACTATCTAGTAACTCCCCAATATTTTATAACGTCACTATTAGAACTACGAGGTTCTGGATTAGGCATTTCCAGTTTTACTATAACGGGAATCTTAAAAGCTGTACCAAAAGCAAGAGCAGTTCCCGATTGCAAACCTTTTTGTTTATCGACGATATCAGTATTAATATTAGGTATCATTTTTTTTATATATTCTTCATCACGTGGATGGTTAGTCTTAAATATTAAGAAATTAGAACACTGTGAAATAACTGTATCAGATAATTCGACTGGTCTTTGCGAAATAACACCTAAAATTACTCCGTATTTACGTCCTTCTTTAGCAACACGTTCGAATATATTGTAACCTATCAAATAATTATCGTTATCATTTTTAATATAGCGGTGTGCTTCTTCGACAATTATATGAAAAGGTACGCTACCACGATTAGGAATCAACTTAGAAAAATCAAAAATAATACGCGTTAAAATCTTAGTTATAACAGATGCTACTGAATCATCCATATCATCTAGATTTATATTCACAATTTGACACTTTCTACCATTTTTAAACAACAATCCACTTAAATATTGCTCTGTATTTACATATCCCGGATAATCAAATATTTTACTATATGATCCCGTAACTAGTGAATGAAGTCTTACCTTTACAGTAGCTGCATCAGCGTAGGTATTTTCATTTTTATACCATCCTTCTGAAATTAATGTAAAATCCAAAGCTTTTTCTAAATCCTGTAAGGTATAACGAACATTAGGATTAGGTTCATAGTTATCAAATTTATCATTTACAAAAGAGGTTACATATTCCGTAAGTAAAATGCTTTCTGTAAAAGTCCCAAATTTATCGATATTAAAACATTCTCTAAATTTTCTTGTATATCCAACTCCTGTAATTACAGCTTCTAAATTAAAATTTTGCGTCGTACAAGTTTCAACAATTGAAAATATATCATTTTTCTTTCTGGCAGGTGATGAATCACTAAATAAAACTGATATTATTGCTTTAGCAATAAGGTGATCCTTATAAGCAAGAGCAGTACTGCTATCTTCAGCAAAAGCTCTAGCAAGATGTAGCATTCTTTCAACTATTGGTAATTGTGAGTGTGAATTTGACATAAGAAGAAGAGCTAAGTCAGATGAATTAAGCAACCACAAAGGTATATGCAATTGTTCAAAATCTTTATTAGTATCACTTGTCGTAAATACGCGGTAATTGTAATTAGGATCAATACTCGATAAATTACTAAATGCATAAGAATATTCACCAGAAACATCAAAGAGGATAAAATTAGCATTATAAGACTTAGAATTATCGTTTAAAAAGACATTTTGAATAAGGCGGGCCGTTCCGCACGATTTACCACTACCACTATTTCCAAATATTGCAAAATGATTTCCAAAAAATTCATTAATATTAAAGAATACAGAAGCTCCATTATAAAAAGGGCTACTACCTAAAATCAAAGCATTTTCACTAGTTTTACCCAAAATAATATCTATCTCTTCCTGATTTACTGGTCTTACCTCCGAATCTAATAATGGTTTTCTAATAATACCACTATAAAGTCTACCATTTTGAAATTCCCCTAATAATTTAATTTTAACTCTATTACCATCTATTTCTGATATTTCTCCTAACAATTGCTTTTCCCTATCGATAATAGTAACATGAGAGCTCAAGATATTATTTTTAATCTCAACTCCTTGTTTTAAATCTACATATAAACTTTGTTCCCCTATAAAAGATATTTTATCAAACATAGCCAACACTTTCCCTTCTATAAAATAGACTTAATCTCATCTAAAACTTTTTCATCTATTCTGCCATTTAAAAGCTTAATTATTCTTTCTCTTTTTTCCAACAAATTTAATTTTTTTTCTAACTCAGTTAATTTTTCCTCAATTATTTTCAATTGATTAAAAACAGCATTTCTACTTACACCGTAATTCTCGGCAATTTCACTTAAAGATAAATTATTGAAATAATAATCCTCAAAATATACTTTCTGCTTATCAGTAAAGAGCTCTTTATAACAGTCATAAAGATTATTTAAATAAACCACTCTATCCATAAAAACCTCTACATCATATCCTTAAATAAACCATATATATATTTTTCTATATCAAAAACTTGTAAATCTTCTTTTCTTTCTCCTAGACCTATAAATTTAACAGGAATTCCTACACTTTCTTTAATAGCAAGAACTATTCCACCTTTAGCAGTGCCATCTAACTTAGTAAGAACTATTCCTGTTATATTGGTTATTTCTTTAAAAGCTTTAGCTTGGCTTATACCATTTTGTCCTGTTGTAGCATCTATTACTAGCAATGTTTCATGTGGTCCACCGGGTATAACTTTACCTATTACTTTGTTTATTTTTTCCAATTCTTTCATTAGGTTTACTTTATTTTGTAATCTTCCGGCTGTATCGATTAAGACGACATCAGTTTCATCTTTTATAGCTTGTTGTAACCCGTCATATATGACACTAGCAGGATCAGCTCCTTCTTCTTTTCCCACAAACGATGACTCTGTTTTTATAGCCCATTCTTCCAGTTGCTTAACAGCTCCCGCTCTAAAAGTATCACCAGCTACCATCATTACACTCTTTCCTTCATCGTGTAGTCTAGAGGCAATCTTAGCTATAGTAGTAGTCTTACCAACACCATTTACACCAACAAACAAAATAACAGTAGGACGATTTTCACTGAAATTTATTTTATTTACAATGATTTCGTCATTTACGTATATAATAAATAACTCATCGACAATTACCTCTTTAAGATAATTAACATCTTCTATTTTCTCATTTTTTACTCTTTTTCTAAGTCTATCCATGAAATCCATAACAGTATTTACACCAATGTCTGCCATTATTAAAATTTCTTCTAGCTCATCAAAATAATCTTCCGTTATCTTATTATACTTATTAGTAAGATTTATTAACTTAGAAACAAAATTATCGCGAGTCTTTGATAGACCCTTTTCATATATTTTTACGTTCTTTTTTTCTTCATTTTCAATAGAGTTGCTACTTTCATCAAGTGTATTTTTATGAATTTCACTTTCTTCAGTATTAATTTCTTCTTTTAACTCTTCTTCAAAATTTTCCTCTTTCTTAAATAAATTTTTAATTTTATTAAATATTCCCATAAACATCGAGTAGACAAGGCTCGATTTCACCTCTCATTCATTTCTAGTAAGAATAATCACTGTCTAAAAACTATCTAACCCATTAAAAAGAGAGCTCTGTAGATTGTTGCTATTTCTTAATTAGTATTATCAGTTATCTAGGCTACTTTTTTAGTATTTCAATGTTTTAAAACTTTTACTACTGGTAATACAACAGCTTTTCACCAAATAACCATCACAATCATTATAACAAATAAAAGAGGAATTAGCACCCCTTTTTAATCATATCAATTATACTTTTCATATAACTCGTTAACTTTTTCTTTAATATCGCTATCGATTCTTTCAAGAGTATTTACTGTTACCTCTAATGCTTTTTTATAATTACCCTTAAAAAATAACGCTTGAGCCTGATTTAGTCCACTTTCAATGTTTATATCTTCGTTTCTATATCTGTTTCCATATACTATGGAATACTCGGCAAGTTTTGCTGTTTTCACCATATTATTAGTAGTATTAAATAACTTTAAAACTAAATCGCGAGCTGTATCCACTCTTGTATTTAATATTTTTATGGCAATAGGCTTTTTTTCCAATTCTTTAATTATTTCTAAAATGGCATCATTTGCTTCCTGTAGCTCAACAAAATAATTGTTAGATATTATTGGCAATTTATAACTTCTTATTTTTACTTTTGATTGTTTTAACAACTCTTGTATTTCATCTAGCTGTTCTCTTGCCCTTTCTTCATCTTCATGCATATTTCCCAAGTTTTTAAGAGCAACATCTAATTCTTCTTCTGTCTCTTTCAAAGTATTTAAATAACTATCTAAAGAATTAAAAGCTTGCGAATAAGGTATTTTCTTCTTCGAAAGATCTTTTACCATCGTATTATATTTTTCTGTTAAATCACTTACTTTACTATTAACGGTATCAATCGTTTTTATATCGTTATCAGTCAAGTCATACATATTTTTAATATCGTCTATCTGCAAGTAAATATCACTTACTACACGAGTTAATTTATCTAATCGTTTATCAAAAATTTCTTTAGTTTCTTCGTAATCTCTTCTTGCTTTTTTTTCAACCTCAAACTCATTAAACAACGTCTCTAAATACTCTAACATTGTCTTAAGTTCAAACATACAATTTTCTAAGTTTAATACTTTAATTCTATCCAATATCTGATTGACATTTTTCAAAGATTCTTGAACATTATACCTTATTTTCAAATGTTTAAGAGGATATTTTTTGGCTTTCATATCATCATAAATTTCAGTAATCTGTTCAATTTTCTTAGGAATCAATCGATTAGCTAACAACACCAAATCCGGCACCTCATCGACCACTATTCCCATATGATCAATCATCATATCAATGCCTTTCACTATATGAAAAACCTCTTGATAATCGCTTTGCTCCATATAATCTTCAAAATCTTGAAATCTTTTCTCAATATTTTCAAACTGTAATTCGATTACATTAGCAATATCACCATATTCAGATTTTTTTTCTAAAAACTGCGATTGCAACTGGCGATACCTCGTTTTAAGTTTTATTATTATATTTCGGTATTTTTCTTCACTTAATCCAACCTCTTTAATCTCATCTAATAAATCATCAACAGCAGTTTTTGCTTTATAAATAGCGAGTTCTGTTTTTGCAATATGGACAATATAATCCTTGTAGTTTTTCTTATCCAAATTAAGATCTAAATCTATTATCATGTCGTTTATTTTAGGAATACTTTCGTTTTTTATACGATCAAAAGTATCAAACCACAACTTATATTTCTCTTCCATTTTGTCGTTTTTTACAATTGTTTCTAGCTTTGCTAATTCTGAGACTACTGGAGCACTTTCTATCTCATTCTTTTTTCTATCTAAAATTTCGAGTTGTTCCTTATAACTATTGGATTTCTTCTTTTTTAATAAGCTAATAACAACTATTACTAAAACAATGGCAACAACTAAATATGATATTATAACAAAGGAAAGATCGTCCATAATTATTACCTCTACTTTCACTATAGTAATATTCTAACACATAAGACCAATATTTTTTACTATTTTTTATAAATTTATTAAATGTTATTTATATGAAATTTGTTGACTATACCAATTTTTTCATATATAATCGTTATTGCATATTCGAAACAGCTGATATTTTAATTTTTAATGTGTTTATTAAGTTTATTAGTAGCTTGGCTGTTTAAGTGAAAATATTAAAATAAACTCCCTAAGAATAGAAATATCAAAAGTCTTCTGTTTATGTAAATAAATAAAGGAGGATATAAAAATGTCAAGGTATACTGGTTCTAGTTACAAGCAAGCTCGTCGAGTTGGAATATCTTTACTAGAAAACGGAAAAGAAATTGCAAGAAGACCTTATGGTCCAGGACAACACGGTGCTGATCGTAAAGGAAAACTTTCTAACTACGGAATACAATTAAAAGAAAAACAAAAAGTTAGATTTATGTATGGTTTAGGAGAAAAACAATTTAAGAAAACTTTCTTAGAAGCCGGTAAAATGAAAGGTATTCATGGTGAAAATTTCTTAAGGCTTCTTGAATCAAGACTTGATAACTTAGTTTATCGTTTAGGTTTTGCTACTACTAGAAGAGCTGCAAGACAGCTTGTAAACCATGGTCACATCTTAGTTGATGGTAAAAAAGTTGATATTCCATCTTATAGAGTAAAAGTAGGTTCTACTATTTCTCTTAAAGAAAAAGATAAAGACTTAAAAGTTGTTAAAGAAGCTTTAGAAAAAGTTGTATCAAGAGTAGAATTTGTTACATTTGATGAAAACAAACTTGAGGGTTGTTATGTAAGATTACCTGAAAGACGTGAATTGAATGCTGACATCGATGAATCTCTAATCGTTGAATTCTACAACAGATAAAAGTTCGCAAGAGCTTTTTTCTTTTTAACTAAAAGGCTATTTCAAATTTTAGAAATAGCCTTTATTTTATATAAATTCTAATATATAATACTTTTTCTTTCCCCTTCTTAATACTACATATCTATCTTCGATAGCAATTGATTTTGAAACTGTAAACTCTAAATCAGTTACTCTTTCGCCATTGATACTTATAGTACCAGTATTCAAAAATTCTCTTGCTTCCCTCTTACTAGAACAAATATTCTTTTCTACTAATAAATTGACAATATTCATTTCACTTTCCAATTTTACCTTATCAGCATCTTTGAACACTAATTCTATTTCATCTTTCGTAAAATTTGAAACATCGCCGCTAAACAAAGCCTTACTCATACTAAGAGCTTTTTGATACTC
>CANQHY010000004.1 GCA_947623975.1 uncultured Bacilli bacterium | reverse complement strand
AAATAAAAAGTTTCACGTGAAACATGGTAAGATATTAAAAAAATATTTCCCGGGAAATAAAAGTATAAAAAGAAATAAAAAAAGCTTTGCGTGAAACATAGTAAGATAGTAAAAAAAATATTTCCCGGGAAATAAAGTTATTTAAAAGTAAAAATAGCATAAGATAACAACCTTAAATGTGATATAATAATTGTATTAGTGAAAGGAGGTAGTATGGAGTACCAAGCTTTATATCGAAAATATCGACCTAAAAATTTTAATGAGGTAGCTGGACAAAATGTAACCTTGCGAATCTTAAAAAATGCTATATTAAGTGATAAAATTTCACATGCCTATTTATTTTTTGGGCCGCGAGGTACTGGAAAAACATCGATAGCAAAAATTTTCGCTCGCGCAATTAACTGCGAAAATCAAAAAAATGGTATTCAATGTGAAAAATGTAAAAGTTGCAGCATATCAAATGAAAAAGAATGTGTTGATATAATAGAAATCGATGCAGCTTCAAACAATAGTGTTGATGAAATAAGAGAATTAAAAAATAAAGTTTCTTTTGTTCCATCAGAATTAAAATATAAAGTTTATATAATAGATGAGGTTCATATGCTCTCTATAGGTGCATTTAATGCCTTATTAAAGACTCTTGAAGAGCCTCCTGAACATATTATATTTATATTAGCTACTACAGAACTACAAAAAGTTCCTGCAACAATTATTTCTAGATGCCAGACTTTAGAATTTAAAAAAATTAGTAATGAGGATATGCGTAATAAAATAACAACGATAGCTAATAATGAAAATATAAAAATAGATGAAGAAGCTGTTGACGAAATATGCAAATGTTCAAACGGTGGATTAAGAGATGCAATAGGATTGTTAGAAAAAGCAATTTCATATGTTAGTATAAACGAGGAGCAAAATAATATAAAAATAATAAATTGTGATATTATAAAGGAGATATCCGGTAATATATCAAAATCTGAATTAGAATATTTTATTACATTATTTGAAAATAAAAATGTAGAGAAAATTATTGAAATCATAAACGCATATTATAATAAAGGTGTTGATTTACTAAAACTTGTAACTGATTTAATAGAGTATCAAAGTAATAAAATTTTTGATGATAAAAAATATGATTTGAACAAGTGTACTATTGTAAAAGAACTTGATCTGTTGCTCGAGACAATGAAAAAATCAGATAATCCTAAAATTATTTTTGAAATATCTATATTAAATATATTGCTAAGCAATGATGATAAAGAAAATGTAAAAAATAATAACGTAATGCTAAGTGATAAAAAAAATAACTATATTAATGCAGATGAAAATATAAATACAAATAATAGTAGTGATTTGGATAGTAAAGAAGAAAATCAAGATATAGAGAAAATAAGAGTTGCTAATACATTATGCAATCCACAAAAAAACATCATATCTTCCATAAGGAATAATTGGAACGAACTAAAAAATTTGGCTTTTGATAAAAATTATGGGAATATTGCTAGATTATTAAGTTCTGACATATTACCAGTTGCGGCCAGTGATAGCAATGTAATACTAACATCAAAGTTAAATGGATTAAAGGAACAAATTAATACTGATTTATATTCAGTTGAAAAAATCTTTGAAAAAGTATTTAATAAAGCATATAAAGTTATATGTATAACTGAAAAAGAATGGAGCGAATATATAAAATTATATAAAGAGAATAAAGATATATTTAGATATGTTGAAGAAAGTGAAGTAAATAGCGAGAAAAGAACTTTAAAAGATAAAGCAAAAGCTTTATTTGAAGATATATAGAAAGAGGGAATTATTTATGAATATGCAAGCTTTAATGAAACAAGCACAAAACTTACAAAAAGATATGTTAAAAATACAGGATGAAATAGAGAAAACAGAATTTGAAATAGAAAATCAATTAGTTAAGGTAAAAGTAAATGGTAAGAAAGAGGTATTATCTATTAATATACAAAAGGGATCGCTAGAAGATGATGATATAGAAATCCTTCAAGATATGTTGATGGTGGCATTGAATCAAGCATTTGAAAAAGTAGATAACCTAAAGGAACAAAAAATGTCAAAATTTGGTAATATTCCGGGTATATTTTAATGTATCCTGAAAGTTTAAAAAATTTGATAGAAAGTTTCAAACTACTACCAGGAATAGGTGAAAAAACAGCTGAAAGGTTAGCTTTTTATCTTATAAATGAAGAAAAAGAAAAAACAGATTTTTTTGCAGATTCCATTATAAAAGCAAAAGAGAAAATAAAAAAATGTCCAGTTTGTAATGGTATTACAGATAAAGAAATTTGTGATATTTGTAGTAATTCGAGCCGTGATAAGACGTTTTTATGTATAGTGGAAGATCCAAAAAGTATATTTCTATTTGAGAAAGTTGGAACGTATAATGGTGAATATCATGTGATTGATGGATTAATTTCACCACTTGATGGAATTGACCCTGATGATATAGGTTTAGAAAAATTAGTAAAAAGAATAAATGATAACGATTACAAAGAAATAATAATAGCAGTTAAACCTAGTATTGAGGGAGAAACTACTGCCTTATACATAAAAAAAATAATTGATGGCATGAATATTAAGGTTACTCGAATTGCTAGTGGTATACCAATAGGTACAGATATTGAATTTATAGATGCCATGACACTTGAAAGGGCCTTAGAAGACCGTAAAGAAATAGAATAAAACCGGTGAAATTTTCATAATATTTACCGAGGTGTTTATGAAAAGAATACTAGAGCTTTTAAAAAAAGTAATTTTTGCAGTACTACTATTATATACATATAATTTAATCGGTACATCATTTAATTTGATAATACCTATTAATTACATAACTGTTTCTATAGTTACTTTGTTGGATTTACCAGGTTTTGCACTATTATTAGTAATATTGAAAGTTTTTTATTAGGAGGTAGTATGGAAGCCATTGAATCACAATTTACGAAAATCTTAGAAAAATATATAAATATTGATAAAATGAATCATGCTTATCTAATAGAAACCAATAATAGTGATAGATTAAAAATAGCAAAAGAATTAGTAGCTTTTTTATTTAAATTTAAAGATATAAATGAAATCGATAATTTGGAAAGAAATTTTGACTTACAGATAGTAAAGACTAATACACTGACGATAAAAAAAGAAGAAATATTAGCTTTGAAAGAAAACTTTAAGACAAAATCAATCTACAATTCAAAAAGAGTATATATAATAGAAGAAGCCGAAAAATTAAATAATTCGTCAGCCAATACCTTGTTAAAATTTCTTGAAGAACCTGAAAATGATATAATTGCCATATTAGTAACTAGCAATAGAAACTTAGTTATAAATACAATTGTTTCGCGCTGTCAAATTATAAGATATTACAGTGGTGATATTTCTATTCTGAAAACTGATGTAATTGATAAAACGTTATTATTTGATTTTGCTTTAACAGTTGAAAAAGAAAAAGAAAAAACAATAGCATATATTAACAAATTTTACACTAAAGAAATTTTAGAACGCTCAATTTTTTCAGAATTTTTAAAATCTTTACTTTATTTATATGATGACGTGTTACATTATAAAGTTGGAGTTAATTTAGAGTATTTTAATTTATATAGTGTTGAAATTGAAAAAATAGCAAATTATAATGATATTGATACTATTAAAAATAAAATGAATGCTATAAACATTTGTTTGGATCGAATAAAATATAATACAAATATCAAATTGCTTTTGGACAAGCTAATAATACTTATGAGTGGAGTTGATGTTGATGCATGAAGTAGTTGGAGTGATTTTTTCAAATTCTAATCGAATTTACTATTTCTCACCTAATGATTTACCACTACCTATTAATACGAACGTTGTGGTAGAAACTGAAAGAGGAGTACAAATTGGTTTAATAATGACGGAAAAACTAATGTTTTCTGATGAAAAAATTGTATTACCACTAAAAAAAATATTGAGAATAGCTACTGAAGAAGATTTGAAAAAGTATGAAGAAAATGAAAAATTAAGTATTGAAGCTTTAAACAATGGTAAAAATATTGCCAAAAAACTAAACTTGGATATGAATTTTATAAGTTGCTCCTTTACATTAGATAGAAATCAATTAATATTTAATTTTGTGGCTGATGAAAGAGTTGACTTTCGTGAACTTGCAAAAAAATTGGCTAGTATTTACAAAACAAGAATTGAATTAAGGCAGGTTGGCGTTAGAGACAAAGCAAAAGAAATTGGAGGAATTGGTCCGTGCGGAAGATTTTTATGCTGTAATACCTTTTTAAATGATTTTAATAGCGTTTCTATTAATATGGCGAAAAATCAATATCTATCACTCAATCCAACTAAAATAAATGGATTATGTGGAAGGCTTTTGTGTTGCTTAAAATACGAAGATGACTATTATTCTGAAATGAAAAAAAATTTCCCAAGTATTGGCACAAAAATAAAAATAGATGATGTAGAAGGAAAAGTGATATCACATAATTTGTTTAAAAATACTTATACTTTAGAAAAGAAGGATAAAACTACCGTAGAAATAGAGAATAATTATGAGAGTGATAAATGATTTGTTGAACTATAATGGTATGAAGATAGTCCAAGATAATAACTATTTTAGTTTTTCTTTGGACTCTGTTTTATTGCCAAATTTTGTAACTTTAACTAAAAAAGATAAAAAAATATTAGATTTAGGTACAGGTAATGCGCCAATACCAATGATTTTATCAACATTAACTGATGCTAAAATATATGGAGTTGAAATTCAAAAAGATGTATATGATATGGCTATCGAATCATTAACTTTAAACAAATTAACTGATAAGATTACGATAATAAATGATGATATGAAAAAACTTGATAATTATTTTCCTTTAAATAGTTTTGACGTTATCTTATCAAATCCCCCATATTTCAAATTAGACGAAAACTCAAATATAAATGAAGATCCCCATAAAACTATAGCTAGACACGAAAAAAAAATCAGACTAGAGGAAATAGTTGAAATTGCAAAAAAATTCTTGAATAATAATGGTACTTTTGCAATGGTTCACAGGACTGATAGACTTATTGAAATAATAGAAATAATGAGAAAAAATAATATAGAACCTAAGAAAATACAATTAATTTATCCTAAGAAAAATACTGAATCAAATATGGTATTGATTGAGGGGCGAAAAAATGGTAATCCAGGTTTAAAGATATTGCAACCTATAATTGTTCACAATGAAGATGGTACATATAAGGATGAAATTAAAAAAATTTTTAGTTCAAAGGAGTAATAACATGAAAATGATAGTAGGACTTGGAAATCCTGGAAAAGAATATGAAAATACAAGACATAATATAGGATACATATTTATTGATAAATTTGCTAATAGTCATAATGCAACAATTACAAAGGAAAAATTTAATGGACTTTATACGGAAATTACTATAAATAATGAAAAAATAATTTTATTGAAACCATTATCATATATGAATTTGTCAGGAGAACCCCTTGCAAAATATAAAGATTATTTTAAAGTAGACATAAATGATATATTAGTTATAAGTGACGATTTAGATTTAACTTTTGGAAAGGTAAGATTGAGAGCAAGCGGTTCTAGTGGTGGTCATAATGGTCTTAAGAATATTGAGTTAAATTTACATAGCAATGAATTTAAAAGATTAAAAATCGGAATATCACATGATAGAACAATGGATACTAAAGATTATGTATTGGGGAGCTTTTCTAACCAGGAAAAAGATATAATAATGAATATTACGGATAAAGTTATTAGCATTTTAAATGATTTTTGTTTTATTAGCTTTGAAAATTTAATGAATAAATATAATAATAAATAATGGTGATAAAATGAATTTACTTGATGATTTAATTGATATTAAATATGATAAAAAAATAGGATTGGTCGGTTTAACTGATGAATTCTTTTCGTTGTATATTAATAAATTATTAAATGACACAAAAAGGGATATTTTAATTGTTACGCCAACATTATTTGAGGCTAATGTAATAAATAATTATCTTTCTAATTATACAAATAAAAATTATTTATTTCCTATGGATGATTTTTTAACTAGTGAGTCTATTGCAATTAGCCCAGATTTGAAAGTTACAAGATTAGAGACTATAAATAAAGTAGTGTCATCAAAGAATAATGTCATTACTACTCATTTAAATGGTTATCTTCGTTATCTTCCTACAAAAAGTAACTATTTAAAATCAGTAATAAAGCTTAATTTAAACATGGAGTATAAACGCGAAGATTTAATTAAAGCATTAATAGCAAGTGGTTATGAAAAAGAGGCAATAGTAACTAAAACAGGTGAGATAGGTGTTAGAGGTTTTGTGATAGACATTTTTCCAATAGAAATGGAACATCCAGTTAGGATTGAGTTCTTTGGCGATCAAATTGATTCTATAAGAGAATTTGATGAAGATAGTCAAAAAACAATTAAACAACTTGATTCTATTGAAATTTTTCCATATACCGAATTTATTGTAGATGGTTATTTTGAGACAGAATTTAAAAATCAAAAATATTTGAAGAAATTATCAAATGGTAATGTCAGTTCGTTATATGATTATTTAAATAATCCAATAGTAGTTTTTAAAGATTATAATCAAATAAAAGCTAGTTATGAAAAAGAATGTATGCAAATGTTAGAATATCGTAATAATCAAGATAGAGATTTTGATAGTGAATATATGTTTAGCATTCAAGATATAAAGTTTGACGATGTAATTTACTATAATACTATTGATAGTATCATTGAAGAGGTTCCACAACGAAATATAATTGATTTTTCAGTAAAAGAAATTGAAAATTTTGGAGAAAATATCGAGGTTATAAATAAATATTTGAATGATAACATTTATTTAGGAAAAACGATTGTAATTGCTTTGAAAGATTATCAAATTAAAAGCTTTTCTAAATTTATAGAGCACAATTATATAATCACTACATACAAAAAAATAATTGATAATCAAGTTAATATAATAGATATGCCGTTAAACAAGGGGTTTATGTATAAAAATTTAATAGTTTTAACTGAGGCAGAATTGTTTACGAAACATATTAATAGGGCAAAATACAAAACTAATTTTAAATATTCTTCAAAAATTAAAAATATAAATAATTTAGAGATAGGCGATTATATCGTTCATAACTTGCATGGTATTGGTATTTATAACGGTATAAAAACATTAAAGCAAAATGATATGCTTAAAGATTATATTGAATTATTATATCAAGATAAAGATAAGTTATATATACCAGTTGAAAAAATAGACTTAATAAGTAAATATACTGGTAAAGAAGGCGTCGTACCTAAAATAAATAAACTTGGTGGAACTGAATGGCAAAAAGCAAAATTAAAGGTTAAAAATAAAGTAAAAGATATTGCTCAAAATTTAATAAAAATATACGCTACACGTGAAATGAAAAAAGGGTATAAATTTAGTAAAGATAATGAGTTACAATTATTATTCGAAGAGGAATTTCCTTATGAGCCAACAAAAGATCAGCTTTTTGTTACTAAGCAAATTAAAGACGATATGGAGTCTGAAGCTCCTATGGACAGATTATTATGTGGTGATGTTGGTTATGGTAAGACGGAAGTTGCGTTTCGTGCAATGTTTAAGGCAGTAAACGATGGTAAACAAGTATTATATTTGTGCCCTACAACAATACTTTCCAATCAACAATACGAAAATGCTCTTGAAAGATTTAAAAATTTTCCAGTAACAATAGCTCTTTTAAATAGATTTACTTCGAGTAAGGATGCTAAAGATATAATAGAAAAAGTAGCAACAGGAAAAATAGATATTTTGTTTGGTACACATCGATTATTAAGTCGTGATGTAAAACCAAATAATTTAGGTTTATTAGTTATTGATGAAGAACAAAGATTTGGTGTCACTCATAAAGAAAAGATAAAAGAATATAAGGAGAACGTTGATGTTCTAACATTAACGGCAACTCCAATTCCTAGGACATTGCAGATGTCTATGACAGGACTTAGGAGCTTATCATTGATTGATACACCTCCTGTTGATAGATATCCTGTGCAAACTTATGTCGTAGAGGAAAATGAATATATAATTAAAGATGCTGTCTATAAAGAATTATCAAGAGGAGGGCAAATCTTTATTTTATACAATAGCGTTGAAAAAATATTAGAAAAGAAATTTCAATTAGAAAAACTATTACCAGATGCTAAAATAATTGAAGCTCATGGACAAATGAATAAAGATGAACTTGAGAATCGTATGTTTGATTTTATTAATCATAAATTTGATATTCTTTTATGTACAACAATTATCGAAACAGGAATTGATATACCCAACGTAAATACTTTGATAATTTTAGATGCCGATCATTTTGGTTTGAGTCAGTTATATCAAATAAGAGGGCGAGTTGGAAGGAGTAATAAGATTGCTTATGCCTATTTAATGTATTCTAAACAAAAAGTTTTAACAGAATCAGCTGTAAAAAGACTTAATGTTATAAAGGAATTCACTGAATTAGGTAGTGGATTTAAAATTGCAACAAGAGATCTTTCTATAAGAGGAGCAGGTGATCTCCTTGGTAGTGAGCAAGCAGGATTTATAAATAATATTGGTATTGAAATGTATTTAAAAATATTGAATGAGGAAGTTGCTAAATTAAAAGGAGAAGAAATAGAAGAAGAAAAAGAATTAGATGAAAAGCCACTTATTAATGTCGAGACGCATATTTCTGATGATTATGTTTCAGATACTGATTTAAAAATTGAAATTCACAAGAAAATCAACGAAATTGACTCACATGAAAAATTGTTGTCAGTTAAAGAAGAACTTGAGGATAGGTTTGGAAAAGTTAGTCAAAAAGTATTAATTTATATGTACGAAGAATGGTTTGAAAAATTAGCTAAAAAACTAGGAGTAGAAAAAGTCAATCAAACTAAAAATTATATTGAGTTGGTGTTATCAGAAGAGTCTTCTAAAAAAGTAGATGGTGAGAAACTTTTTGTTGATGCTTTTAACATATCAAAAATGTTTAGGTTTCAAATGAAAGATAAACATTTAATTATTATACTTGATACAATAAAATTGGAAGAAAATTATCTTTTCTTGTTAACCAAATTGCTAGATAAGTTAGAATTTACAAAATAGCTATTCTTGACTAGAATCTCAATATTTGCTAATATCATATTATAATAAGAAAAGGTGTTAACAATGGAAATGGATATAAATAAGATGTTTCAAGATAAGAATAAAGAAATATTTATTAACAGCTTAACTCTTGAGATGGAAAGAAATTTAGAAGCATTAAAGTTTACTACTGATAATTGTGTAGCATTGGAAATAAATAAATTGATATTATTCTTTAAAAATTACTTTAAAGAAGAGAAAATAAAGTACAAAAAAGAGGAATTAATTACTCTTTTGTATGATGAAAAAAATAAGATAAACGAGTTAGTTAATTCTAAGATAGAAGAAAAAAAGAAAAGTATAAAAGAAGATTTCTTGAATAAAAGTGTAGAAGAAGATGTAATTACAGAGGAGTTCTTAAATAACTATTACAAAATGATAACTAGTAAAACTGAACAATTAAACGAAGAATTGGATGTTTTGTTAAAAACAGAAATATGTATTGATTTTGTAAGTGAAATAATAAAAAAGTATAAACTTACCACTGATGAACAGGAGGAAAGAATTCATAGTAGGATAAATGGATTATTTAAAGATACTATAATTAGAAGAGTAAAAGAAGAAATTATGTTTAGAGATGAATCACTTAAAAATATGTGTTTTGAATCATATGAAAAATATTTAGAACTTAATAAGCGTACAGCCGTTTAAATCTGCATAAAACTCCATAGTGAGTTTTTTTGTTTGGTAAAAATTACCAAAGGAAAAGTACTAGTAAAGATATTATAATTTACTTATAAGTAAATTTTATAGTATAAAAAAATTTTAAGAGTAAAGAATAAATGTGTAGATAGAACGGAGGACAAAATGGAAACAACTGGAGTAGTAAGAAGAATTGATGAACTAGGAAGAATTGTAATACCAAAGGAAATACGAAGAAGTCTAGGAATCAAAGATGGTGCATCTTTAGAGATTTACGTTGATAGAGATGTAGTAGCATTAAAAAAACATTCTACAATGAATAATTTAGTTGAAATGGCAAATATATACACAGAAACAGTATATACTACTATAAAAGCTGAAATGTTTATAACAGATAGAGATAATATAATTTCTTGTCCTAATTTGAGAAAAAAAGAATTTTTAAATAAACAAATAAGTAATTTTTTAGAAGAATGTATAAATAAAAGAAATAAAATTAAAGAAGAAGATATAAGGAAACTGCAATTAACTGAGGATAAATTTATTGATTGTAGTTATGTTATTTCTCCAATAGTTGCAAATGGCGATGTTATTGGATTAGTTATTTTAATTAGTAGCGGTAAGATTAACGATACATTAAAAAATATAGTGGATATTGCGGCACAATTTTTAGGCAAAAATGTTGAAGAATAGCACTTTTTATGATATAATTTGACTATATTTTAAATGTGTTGAAGGAAAAGAGAGATAATTTTTTTATTAGAAGAGAGTCTTGTTAGGTGAAAAAGATATAAAAGGTTATCGAAGATGGCTTCCCGAACTGATGTTTTTACATTCCGCTCAATTGCGTTATAAAATAAGTGCTTATGTTTTACATAAGAATTAAGGTGGTAACACGGCATGCTCGTCCTTTATGTTGGACGTTTTTTTGTTTTAGGAGGTTAAAATGGCAAGATTATTCGAAAAGATAAGTTATAAGCAGTTTAAAAAAGATATTTGCGATGAAATAGAATTATATAATGGTTATATTCTTCCAAAACGAAGCACAAAATATAGTGCTGGTTATGATTTCTTTTCCATATCTGATTTTACACTAAAACCAGGTGAAACAAGAAAAATTGCAACTGGTGTTAAAGTAAAGATGAATGAAGATGAAATGCTTATGCTATTGGTTAGAAGTAGTATGGGTTTTAATTTTAATGTTCGGATGTGTAATCAGGTTGGAATTATAGAAAGTGATTATTATGATAATGAAACAAATGAAGGACATATATGGTTAAAAATTCAAAATGAAGGTAACAAAGATTATATAGTAAAAAAAGGTGACGCTATTTGTCAGGGTATATTTATTAAGTTTTTAACCGTTGATAATGAAGAAATAATAAAAAATGTACGAATTGGTGGAACTGGTTCTACAAATAGAAAGGGAATTTAAAATGGAAAAATATTATATAAGTACGGCGATAGCTTACACATCTGGTAAACCTCATATTGGAAATACTTATGAGGTGGTATTAGCAGATGCTATTGCAAGATATAAAAGACAAAAAGGGTTTGATGTTTATTTTCAAACAGGTACTGATGAACATGGAGAGAAAATCCAGTTAAAAGCTGAAGAAAAAAAAGTTAGTCCACAGGAATATGTTGATGAAGTATCTAAAGAAATTAAAGATATTTGGGATATAATGAATACTAGTTATGACAAATTTGTTCGTACAACGGATGAGGATCATGTACGAAAAGTGCAAAAAATATTTAAAAAGTTATATGATCAGGGTGATATATATAAAGGAAAATATGAAGGATTATATTGTACACCATGCGAATCTTTTTTTACAGAAACACAATTAGTTAATGGAAAATGTCCTGATTGTGGAAGAGAGGTAAAAAAGGCAAGTGAGGAGGCATATTTCTTTAAACTTTCTAAATATCAAGATAGATTGATAAAGTATATTGAGCAACATCCTGAGTTTATTCAACCAGAATCAAGAAAAAATGAGATGATAAATAATTTTTTACGTCCGGGATTACAAGATTTGTGCGTTTCCAGAACGTCATTTACTTGGGGGGTACCAGTTGACTTTGATCCTAAACATGTCGTTTATGTGTGGATAGATGCTCTATCAAATTACATAACCAATATTGGATATGATGTAGATTTTCAAACAGAAGAATTTAAGAAATATTGGCCAGCAGATTTGCACTTAATTGGGAAAGATATCATTAGGTTTCATACTATTTATTGGCCTATCATATTAATGGCTCTTGATCTTCCACTTCCAAAACAAGTTTTTGGTCATCCTTGGTTACTTTTTGGTGATGACAAAATGAGCAAATCAAAGGGAAATATTATGTATGCCGATGATTTAGTTAAGTATTTTGGTGTCGATGCTATTAGGTATTATGTTCTTCACGAAATACCATTTGCCAATGATGGATCCATAACTTATGATCTTATAATCGAAAGAATCAATAGTGATTTAGCTAATATATTAGGTAATCTTGTTAACAGAACTATTTCTATGGCTAATAAATATTTTGACGGTAAAGTCGAAAATAAAAATGTTAATACTGAATATGATTCCGATTTAATTGAAAAAATTAACAACTTGAATGAAAAAGTAGAAGAAAAAATGGATAAATTAGAAATAGGATCGTCTTTAGATTTAATATTTGATTTATTGAGAAGTAGTAATAAATACATTGATGAAACTACACCTTGGGTATTAGTAAAAAATGAAGAAAACAAAGAAAAATTAGAAACAGTTATTTATAACCTTTTAGAATCTATAAGGGTTTCTGCTGTAGAATTAGCACCTTTTTTACCTGATACAGCTAATAAAATTTTTGAACAACTTAATATTAATAATAAAGAAGAAAAATATGTTGGTTATTTAAAATATGAAACAGGAATGCCAACACCATTATTCCAAAGAATAGATAAGGAAGCAAAATTAAAAGAAATAGAAGAAGCAAAGAATTTAGTATAAAAGCTATTCTTTTCTTTTAAGCAAAAAACTAAGTAGGTGAAAATATGTACATTGATACTCATTGTCATTTATCAAAAGATGATTATGATGATATAGAAACAGTTATTAAAGATGCTAATAATAACAATGTAAAAAAAATTATAATTAGTGGCTGTGATAAAAAAGGGATAGAAGAATCTGTTGAAATAGCTAGTAAATATTCTAATATTTATTTAGCCTTGGGATATCATCCAAGTGAAGCTGATAATATAATGAAAAACGATATATACGATCTAAAAAAATTAATAAGTAATGATAAAAAAGTTGTTGCTATTGGAGAAATAGGATTGGATTATCATTTTGGAAAAGATAACCGCGATAAACAAATCTGGTTATTTAAGGAAATGTTGAACCTCGCAAAAGAGTTGAATTTACCTGTTGTTATACATAGTCGTGATGCTTTTCAAGACACATACGATATATTGAAAGAAAGTAAAGTAGTTGGTGTTATTCACTGTTTTAGTGGAAATATCGAAAACGCAAAAATGTATATTTCAATTGGTTTTTCGTTAGGAATAGGCGGAGTTTTAACTTTTAAAAATTCTAAGTTAAAGGATGTAGTTAAAGAAATAGATATTAATAAAATTGTAGTAGAAACCGATAGCCCTTATTTGGCGCCTGAACCTTACAGAGGAACACAAAATGCACCTAAATATATACCGATAATTGTTGAAGAACTTAAAAAATGTAAGAATATGGAATTGAAAGAAATAGAATATTCATTAGAAAATAATACTAAGAAGATTTTTGGAATATAGTGGCATTTGACTAACATTTTAATATATGTTATATTTTATACGAGAGGTGGATATTGTGAAAAAAATACTACCAATATTGAGAAACGAAATATTTGTTATAGTGTATGTTTTAATAATTTTTCTAATTTTATTAAGAGTTGGAGAAATAAAAAAGATAACCACTTATAATGTTTCAGCAGTTAGTTCACTAAAGTCATCTCATTTAATAACAGAATATGAGGAAGAACCAAAAGTAGAAGAAATAAAAAGTAATGTATATAAATATAGGATAACTTCTTATTATCCAGGCGATGAATGTAATAGTACCAAGTGTACTGGTACAGGATTATGTACTAAAGATTTTGATGTTGATGAACATGGTTGGTATACATATAATGGCAAACTTGTATTAGCAGCCGCAACTACCTATCTTCAAAATCAGTTTGGTGTAAAAGAGAATAAGTTATATTTTAAATATTATGACGAAGTAACTCTTACCATCGATGGTGTTCAATACGAAGGTATAATACTTGATACTTGTGGTGCTTGTTATAGAAATGAAATAGTAGACTTATTTGTTACTAACAAAGAAAGTGTTCTCGATAGAGGATATCGTGGTGTTGATATGGTATCTATGGAGGTAACAAAGAAAAAATAATCTGATAATTCAGATTTTTTTATATATAGGAATTGCTTGTAAACGTAAAGAGTAAATTGAATAGAGATAAAAAGTAAGTAAAAATATATTAATATAAGAAAAAAGAAAATATATAGGATAAATATGTTGAAATAAACCAAAAATAAGTAAGCTAACATCTATGTGGAAATTTCTTTTTTAAATGGGGATAATCTTATGTGGGATTTAAATTATTTTGTTCTATATTGGGAGAGATATATGGAATTTAATTTTAAAAAAAAATTTGGACAGAATTTTTTAAAGGATAGTAACGTACTAAATAAAATAATAGAAATTTCTAATATCGATAAAGAATCTTTAATAATAGAGATAGGACCTGGTAGTGGATATCTTACTAGATATCTTGTAAAAAAGGGAAAGGTTCTTT
Organism: uncultured Bacilli bacterium; assembly: GCA_947623975.1. GTDB lineage: Bacteria > Bacillota_I > Bacilli_A > RF39 > UBA660 > RUG13868. The sequence continues at coordinate 11,919 of CANQHY010000004.1, read as the reverse complement.
CTTATGAAATAGATAATGATTTAAAAGAAATTTTATGTAATGAATTTAAAGACTGTGAAAATGTTGAATTTATTTTTGATGATTTTTTGAAAAGAAATGTAAAAGAAGATATAAAGAAATATAGTTATAATAAGCTTTATATTGTAGCCAATCTTCCTTATTATATTACAACACCGATAATAAATAAGCTTATTGAAGAAAAAATATCTATTGATAAAATGGTAATAATGGTTCAAAAAGAAGTGGGTGAAAGATTTTCGGCTAAACCAGGAAATAAAGATTATTCATCAATAACAGTATTTTTAAATTATTATTTTGATATAAAAAAGGAATTTGTTGTATCGCGTAATTCTTTTGTTCCAAAACCTAACGTCGATAGTATTGTAATTTCTTTTACCAAGAAAAAAAATAAATTATTAGTAAATGATGAAAATAAATTTTTTAAATTAATAAGAGATAGTTTTAAATATAAAAGGAAAACATTAAAGAATAATTTGAATGATTATGACTTTAATATCATTAATAAAGTACTTAATCAACATAATATGAGTGAAGACATTAGAGCAGAACATATACCAATCGATATATTTATTGAAATTAGTAATAACTTATAAGAGCTTATTGCTCTTTTTCCTTTGTAATAATCTAGACCTTATTTTCATAGAATCATAGGGGATGATATATGGAATTTAATATTGGCGATTTGGTTACAAGAAAGTCACATGACAATGATATTGTCTTTAAAATTGTTGGTATCAATGGTGATATAGTCTATTTAAACGGGCTAGATGTTCGTCTTATAGCAGACAGTGATATTGATGATTTAGAAAAAGCAAATGATACTGGAAGAAATAGTGATGACGATGTATCAGAGTTGTTAAATAACGAGATAAATTTAGACAGAAATGAATACTTTTATCTACCAGGGAAAATCCTTCATATTGATGCTGATAATGAGTATTTAAAAAGATGTATGTCATTATATAAGAAACTTAAAATTAAAGCTTATGGAGTTACTCTGAAAGAAAAAGATATTAGTAGTAATGTTTATAATTATCTGGAAGAGATAAGACCAGATATTGTTGTAATTACAGGGCATGATGCCTATTATAAACAAAGCAATAATAGTCTGAACGAGGATCATTATAAAAACAGTAGTAATTTTATAAGAGCAGTTATAGAGGCTAGAAAATACGAAAAAAGCCAGGAAAAATTAGTTATTATTGCTGGTGCTTGTCAGTCTAATTATGAAGAACTAATAAAAGCAGGTGCTAATTTTGCTAGTAGTCCCAAGCGTATTAATATTCATGCATTAGATCCTGCCATAGTGGCATCTTTAATAGCCCTTTCTAGCAAAAGTAGTCCCATCGATTTAATGAAAATAATCAACAGCACGAAATATAAGGAAGAGGGAATTGGAGGAATTATAACGAACGGAACTATGTATACGGGGTATCCTAGATGAATATAGCGAAAATAAAGGAAAATTTGGAAAAAAGTAAAGGAAAAGTTATTCATTTTAAATATAATGGTGCAAGGAATCAGATAGAAGAATTTGATGGTGTAATAGAAAATACATATAATGCAATTTTTACAATTAGATTAGAAGAACAAAATAATAAGATTAAATCTTTCACTTATAGTGATGTTTTAACTGAAATTCTTGAATTGTTTGTGCAATAAATATTGCAATTTTCCCAAAAATATTATACTATAACTATGTAAAGTTAAATACTTTAAGAGGGAGGATATTAAAGTGGAAATCACATCTGTAAAGGTAAAAAAAGAAGAACGCGAAGGATCACGCATGAAAGGAAGAGCATCTGTTTTAATAGATGATGGCCTTGCAATTCACAATATTAGAATAATTGAAGGAAAGAATGGATTATTTATTGCAATGCCAAGTACTTCAAGAGAAGTTGAAAATGAAGATGGAGAAATGGTTACAGTTCATCGTGATACAGTTCATCCTATTAATCCAGAAGTTCGTGCTATGTTTGAAGAAGCAATTCTAAAAGCATATAATGAAGCTGAATAAAAGCCATGTGGCTTTTTTTTTGTAATATCAATTCCTAGTCTACATAAAATTTACTAGGAGGACAAGATGGAAAAAATGGATGATACAATAGCAAATTATAATCATGGAATAACTTTAGTAGAGAGAAAAAGCCTAGTAGTTACAGGTGTTAAAAAAATAGAAAATTTTGATGACGAAGAGTTTTTAATGGAAACAACTATGGGATTTCTTGTTATAAAAGGTGAAGAATTAGAACTAATTAGGCTAGATACTATGCAGGGAAATGTATCAATAAAAGGAATTGTCAAGGGAATTAATTATGTGGAGGATGTAAAAACCAAAAATAAAGAGCAGGGGATATTTAACAGGCTATTTAAATAATGAATTTAGAAATACAAATACAATCATTAATATCGTCATTAGTTTACGGGATGTATTTATCACTTATATACAATATTTCATATAAATTTTTATATAGTTATCAAATTATCCCCAAATTAATATGTAATGGACTTTTTACAATAATTCATACAATCATTTATTTTATCTTGTTAGAATTTGTAAATGAAGGTACTGTTCATATATATTTTATCGGATGTTTAATTATAGGTTTTTTAATAGGTAATCACACAACAAAAAAAGTAAGGACAATTCCTATTTTAAAAGAAAGTATAAATACTAAAGTTAAAAGGAAAAATGAAAAAAAGTGAAAGAGCAATCAGCTCTTTTAATTTGCTTAAATGTATAGTATAATAAATTAGAACTTGTGGAGGTGTTCTATGACACTTATAGATAGAAAAAAAGATATTGATAGACTTATTAGAAAGGCAAGTTCTATATATATAATGGGACATAAATACTTGGATTTGGATGCTATAGGTAGCGCTATAGGTATTTATGAATATATAAAGTCGTTAGGTAAGGATTCTACTATAATAATAAATGATAGAGTTTTAGAGCCTGGTGTAAAAAAAATTATAGATAAAATGGGTGATTTGTATTCTATTAAAAGAAGCAGTAGAATAAAGGTAAGCAATAACAGCTTAATTATAATTGTGGATACAAATAAAGATATTTTACTACAAGATAGTAATATTCTTTCTAAGACCGACAATATTATTGTCATTGATCACCATGATTTGAAAGAATCATCAATAAATAAGGGAATAGTAGTTGTAGATGAAGATGCTTCTAGTACTTGTGAGATGGTTTCTGATTTTCTTGAATATAGTAAAACAAAAATTGATGAAGACGTTGCTACGATATTATTATCGGGAATTGTCTTAGATACTAATAATTATGTTTTGAAAACAACGACAAATACGTTTAAAGCTTCTTATTATCTAACAAAAATGGGAGCTGATCCTTCTTACGTTCAGTATCTTCTTAAACAAAATTTAAAGAAATATATTGAAAGGCAAAAGGTTGTAACTAATGTAAAAATAGTGGATAACATTGCTATATCATGTGCTAAATCGACTCTTTTATACAGAAGAGAAGATTTAGCGAAAATTGCCGATACCTTGCTTTTATTTGATAAAATAGAAGCATCGTTTGTGATAGGTAAATTAGATAGAAGTACGATTGGAATAAGTGCGAGATCACTTGGAAAGATAGATGTTGGACTAATACTTGAGAACTTTAATGGCGGTGGAGATAATCATGAGGCTGGAGCAAGGATAGAGCATACTACTATAAAAGAGATAGAAACTAAATTGAAGGAAATAATAAGAAGAAATATTTAGGAGGGTTTATGAAAGTATTATTTGTAAAGGATTTGAGAGGTCAAGGTAAAAAAGGTGATATTAAGGATGTTAAAGATGGTTATGCAGAGAATTATTTAATAAAAAATGGTTATGCAGAAAAACTTACTGAGCAAAACTATCAAAATTATTTGGTTAATCGAAAGATGGAAAATGATTTAAATGAGGAAAAGAGGAAAGAAGCTACTGAAATTGCACATTCACTAGAAAAAGTTGAATTGATATTCAAAGTTAAGACAGGAAAAATGGACAAAGTTTTCGGAAGTGTTACCGCAAAACAAATAAAGGAAGATTTAGATAAATTAGGAATTGTTGTTGACAAAAAGCAAATAGATGTAAAAGAAGGATTATCAACGTTGGGATATCATAATGTAAAAGTTGAATTATATAAGGATATATATGGGGTTATAAAGGTAAAACTTGAAAAATAGGAAGTGATATAATGGCATTAAAGGAAATACCTAATGACATAGTGGCAGAGCAGTCTGTGCTGGGCTCTATGTTTTTATCTCCTCAAGCTTTACAAAAAGCTTGTGATGCTTTGGTAGAAGAATCGTTTTATTATGATAATAATGCAAAAATCTTTTCTGTGATTAAAGAGATGTTTAATAAAAAAATACCAATTGATGCGACGACAGTTACATCAGAATTGAAAAATAAAGGTATTCTTTCTCAAGTTGGTGGGGTTGAATATTTAACGGAAATCTTTAATATAGTACCTACAGCTGCTAATGTTGAACATTATATTAAAATGGTGGCCGATGCTGCAATGCTTAGAAGATTGATTGAGGTTTCGACTGATATAACAACAGCGGCTTATGATAAAAGCATAGATATAAATAATACTTTGGATGAAGCTGAAAGAAAGATACTAAGTGTCGTAAATAACCGAAGATCAACAGAATTTAGGACTATAAAAGATGTTTTAAAGAGTACGAAGGAAAATTTAGAACTCTTGTCTACAACTAAAGGTGAAATTACAGGTCTTTCTACGGGATGGGAAAGATTGGACAAAATTACAACTGGTCTTCACGGCGGTGAACTTATAATAGTAGCAGCTCGTCCTTCTGTCGGAAAAAGTGCTTGGGCATTAAACCTTGCTACTAATGTAGCTGTTAATTTAAATAAAACAGTAGCAATATTTAACTTAGAAATGAGTGCTGAAGAATTAGCAAAAAGGATGATTTCCTGTGTTGGACATATCGAAGGAATAAAGTTAGCAACGGGAAATATTCAAAATGATTGGGATAAAATAAACGAAGCTTTGAGTAAACTCGAAAATACGAATCTGTATATGGATGATACGCCCGGTATTACAATTGGCGAAATAAGAAGTAAATGTCGTCGCCTTGCTAATACTGATAAGGGTCTTGATCTCGTTGTAATCGACTATTTACAGCTTATTTCGACAGCAGCAAATTATGGTGGAAATAGGCAACAGGAGGTATCTGATATATCTCGTGCATTGAAATTGATGGCTTTGGAATTGAAAGTTCCTGTAATTGCATTAGCCCAACTTTCCCGTTCTGCTGAGCAGAGAAAAGATAATCCACGACCTATACTTAGTGATTTAAGGGAATCAGGATCAATTGAACAGGATGCCGATATAGTAGGATTTTTATATAGAGAAGACTACCAAAAAATGGAACTTGAACCAAAGGATCATATAAGTGATCTAGAATTTATTGTAGCAAAGCATCGTAATGGTGCAACAGGTACAGTACCTTTAAGGTTTAAAAAAGATATTTCTAAATTTTTCTCTGTATTTGATGAAAATAGTAGTGGTGATAAAAATGATTAAAAAAGGAATAATTGGAATATTTACTTGCTTATTAGCTTGTGGTTTAGTATTTTTTACTGGATATAGTAAGTCTGTAAATCCCCAAGAATTGTATAGGGTATACTTAGATGGTAAGACTATTGGTTATATAAAAGATAAAACTCTTTTGGAAGATTATATTGATAGAGAACAGAGTGAACTTAAAAAGAAATATAACGTTGATAAGGTTTATGCCCCTAATGGTTTAGATATAATAAAAGAGGTTACATTTGATGAAAAAATTTCAACAGAAAAGGAAATATATGACAAGATAAAAGATATAGCACCTTTTACAATAAACGGATATATTATAACGATAAAAGGTACGACAACCTTTTCTGAATCAGAAGGAGAAACAACCACTGATGATTTAACTATATATGTTCTTGATAGAGAATTATTTGATGAAGCTGTTAAAAATACTGTTTCTGTATTTATTTCTGATGAGGATTATAACAATTTTATAAATGATACTCAAGAAGAGATAACTGATGTCGGAACTTTAATAGAAGATATATACATAAAAAATGATATTACGATTAGCGAAGGTAAAATTTCTACTGAAGAGAAATTATTTACAGATATTGGTGAGCTAGATAAGTATTTATTATTTGGTACAACTGAAGAACAACAGAAATATAAAGTAAAAGCAGGTGATGTTATTAGTGATATTGCCTATAACAATAAATTGTCTGTGCAAGAATTTTTAATTGCAAATCCAGATTTTACTAGTGAAAATAACTTGCTTTATGAAGGACAAATTGTAAATCTTGGCTTGATTGATCCGGTATTTAATCTAGTAGAAGAAGAGCATGTTGTCGAAATGCAAGAACAAAATTATGATACTGTAATTGAATATGATGAAAGTTTACTGGTTGGATATGAAACTGTAAAACAAGATGGGGTTAATGGTACTTTACGTGTTACTAAAAAAGTTCAAAAAATAAATGGTGAAACGATGTCTGCTGTTATCACGAATAGTGAGGTAGTAAAACCTGCTATTTCCAGAATTATTGTTAGAGGAAGCAAAGTTATACCTAGCGTTGGTAATTTGTCAGTTTGGTATTGGCCTACTGCAAGACCATATTTAATTACTAGTTCGTATGGTTGGCGTGGTGGAGATTTCCATGAAGGATTAGATATTTCTGGAACTGGATATGGCTCTCCAATTTATGCTGCTAATAATGGTACAGTTGCTGAAGCAGGATATACCAGCATTAATGGTAATTATGTCTATATAAATCATAATAACGGATATTATTCAATTTATGGTCATATGTCATCTCTTAATGTAAAAAAAGGACAGGTAGTATCTATGGGGCAAAAAATTGGTGAAATGGGTAATTCAGGATATGCTATGGGAACGCATTTGCATTTTGGTGTATTTTATGGATATCCTTTCCATAGCGGTTCTTATACTATAAATCCGTTGGAGTTGTACTAATGAGAATACAAGTTTTAGCAAGTGGTTCAAAAGGCAATTGCACGTATGTTGAAACAGATAATGCCAAAATCCTTATAGACGTTGGAATTAATTATAATAGAATAAAACGTGAACTTGAAAAAATAAACGTTGATATAAGTTTACTAGATGGAATATTGATAAGCCACGTTCATACAGATCATATTGGAGGATTATCATCTGTTGCTAAGAGACAAAATACGGAAGTTTTTATAAAAAAAGAATTATATGATGACATAAAAAAGATAGTTGATAGTGATAATATCCAACTAATAGATAACAATTTTACGATAAATGATATGAATATAGAATTAATAAACGCTTCACATGATGTACCAGCTTTTGGTTTTATAATAGATGACGGTATTAATAGTTTAGTATATTTAACTGATACTGGTTATATAAACAGAAAATATTTTGAAATTACTAAAAATAAATCAGTTTACATAATAGAATCTAATCATGATGAAAAAATGCTAATGGAAGGAAATTATCCTTACATATTAAAACAGAGAGTAATTGGTGATAAAGGGCATCTTTCTAATATTTACACAGGTAGATATTTAAATAAAACAATTGGCGATAAAACAAAATATATTATATTGGCCCATTTGAGCGAGAATAACAATACACCAGAATTAGCTTTAGAACAAGTAAAGAATGAATTGATGGAAAATTCTTTCAATCAGGATAATATAATTGTAGCTAAACAACATGAAGAAACGAAATTGGTGGAAGTATAATGTTAAAAATTATTTGCTTGGGAAAGATAAAAGAAAAAGAATTATTACAATTAATTTTGGAATATAAAAAAAGAATATCTAAATATCATGACATTGAAATATACGAGTTACCGGACGAGGGACTTAGTGATGCAAAAACAGCACTAAGCAAAGAAAAAGAAAAAATATTAAAAATTGTCAATCCAAAAGATTATGTAATAACGTTAGAAATTGATGGTAAAGAGTTAACGTCAGTTGAATTTGCAAAAAAAATAGACAATATATTTATTACTAATAGTAACATAACTTTTATAATTGGATCTTCGTATGGACTACACGATGAAATAAAGAAAATTTCTAATTTTAAATTATCTTTTTCTAAAATGACCTTTCCGCATCAGCTTTTCAGACTTATTCTGTTAGAACAAATATATAGAGCGTTTAAGATAAATAATAATGAGGAGTATCATAAATAGGTTGCAATTTAATTTGCAATCTTTTCTTTTTTTTAGTTTATTTCATATAATTTAGTGGTGATATCATGCTTAAGGTAATAAGTGATATAATATGGATTGCCACAACACTTTTCATAATATACGTCGGACTTTACTATACATTTTACTTTAAATTTCCTCAGTTTAAAATAGTAAGTATTATAAAATCACTTAAAAAAAATGTTAATTTAAAAACTAATAGTTTTAAATTACTTAATTTGACACTTGCTGGCAAAATTGGTGTAGGCTCAATTTCGGGCATTGCTCTTTGTCTTTATATTGGTGGTATATCTTCAATATTTTGGTTATGGGTATCAGCTTTAATAACAGCATCTCTTTCATATGTAGAAACAAAATTGGGGATAAAATATAGAGAAAAAATTAATAATGAATATATAGGTGGTCCTGCTTTTTATATTAACCAGGGGTTAAATAATAAAAAATTAGCAGCAATTTATTCAATATTAATAATATTTGCCTATATATTTGCTTTTATTTCTATCCAATCTAATACTATAGTACTTTCTCTTGAAAATATTTTAAATATTAAAAGAATAGTAATAGTACTATTTCTATTGATAATAACTTATTTTTCAATCAGTAAAGGAATAAAAACTATTTCCACTATTACATCGATATTGGTACCAATTATGGGTAGCATTTATATTATCGTCGGATTTATAATAATTTTTAATAACTTTAGTGAGGTAGTTATTATTATTAAGGATATAATAGTTAGTGCATTTAATTTTAAAGAATTAAAATCTCTTGTATTAATTCCAGTTATTGTTGGTATTGAACGAGGTATTTTTTCAAGCGAAGCAGGTATTGGCACTACTGCAATGGTAACGGCATTATCTGATAGTAATGATTCTAGTAGGCAAGCAAATATTCAGATAATAGGAACATTTTTTACAAGCCTTGTTGTTTGTACAATAACAGCTTTAATAATCTTAACAAGTAACTATCAAGAATTGAATCTTTCTAACATTAATGGTATTGAACTTGTATCGTACGCCTTTTTTGAACATTTTGGATATATTGGAATCATTTTGTTGACGGCAATAATCTTTTTATTTGCTTTTTCCACAATTGTTACATCTTACTATTATGGCGAGATAAATATGAGATATTTGTTTAATACTAAAAAATATAGTACACTGTTAAAAATTATTGTTATAATAGTAGTTATGTATAGTGCATTTACTAGCCCTTCAATATTGTGGAATATTGTCGATTTAGTAGTAGCTTTAATTGCATTAATAAATATTTATGCTATGTATAAATTAAGATATAAAGTAAAACAAAAGGAGTAGTTATGATAGGTAATGGCTGGGATAATTTATTAAAAGACGAGTACAATAAAGAATATTTTCAAAAATTACAAAGTTTTATAATAGATGAATATAAAAATAAGACCGTATATCCAAAAATGTCGGAAATATTTAAGGCTTTTTTGGAGACTAGTTACGAAAACATTAAAGTAGTGATTTTAGGTCAGGATCCTTATCATGGAGAAAACGAAGCAGAAGGTCTATCTTTTTCTGTTAAAATAGGTATACAAAAGCCACCATCTTTAATAAATATTTTTACAGAGTTAAGAGATGATCTAGGTTATAAGATACCTAACAATGGTAGCCTAGTTCCTTGGGCTAAACAGGGAGTGTTGCTTCTTAATTCAACCCTTACTGTGGTAAAAGATAGTCCTAAATCTCATAGCAATAAAGGTTGGGAAATATTTACTGATGAAATAATAAAATTAATAAACAAAAAAAACACACCAGTCGTGTTTATTCTTTGGGGTAGTGATGCTAGAAGCAAAAAAAATTTGATAACTAATAAAATTCACTACATTATTGAATCAGCTCATCCATCTCCACTATCAGCATATCGTGGCTTTTTTGGTAGTAGACCGTTTTCTAAAACAAACAACTTTTTAATTAAGAATGGAATAAAACCAATTGATTGGGAAATAAAAGATATTTGATTTACTTTTTCAGTATTTCAAATATCTCTTCTTTTTCATTTGAATAAAAGTCTTTAATTCTATATTTACATATTTTAGCAATTAAATTGGATGGAAAACATTTTATTAGTTTATTATAAATAGTAACATTATCATTATAATATCTTTCGGCAGCCAAGCATTCTATTTTTATATCGTTTAACTCGTCTAGTATTGCTTTTTCTTCATTATCAAACGTAATTTCCTTATTAAAATCTGTTATTTCTATTAATTTTTTATTATATTTATCTAATTCTGTACTTAATTGAAAAGTATTAAAATCATCTTTATTTAAATTATCAATTCCGGTCAATTTAACATTACTTTTCTTGCCTTCAATTATTTTATTAATTCTTAATAATAAGTTAAGCTTTTTATCGAGTAGTATGTTAATATTTTCTTCAGCTTCACTTATTTTTATAATGGCAATTTGAAATTTATTGTAGTTAACAGTATACATAAAAATAAGTATTGTTAATAAAATTATTGTAATTAATATTATATATATTAACATAAAATCATACACAATCAATTCCTATAAATTGATTAACTCCTTTCTATTTATACTATTTTGTTGATAGAGTTTAAAAATTTCTATAGTCATTTTTTATTTATGCTTTTTTGCTTTACTTTCTTCACCATATTCACTGCTGTATTTATTTTCAAAAACAGAATATCTTTCTTCCGCAGTTTTTAGTTTTTTTGAAACTCTTGTTAATTTATTGGAGGCTTTTTCCAATTTAGATTTAAGTTCATTTTCTTTCTTTTCATAGTTGCGACTAATTTCAAATTCTATTAAAATTTTATTGTTTGCTTCATAGTTTTTATATTTTTCAAGCTCAAGGTTAGCTTTCCTTGCTTCGTTGTACGCAACGGCAAAATTATGATTAAGAGCTCTATATGTATAATCATTTTCAAGTATATTATTTATGCATCTTTTAATACCTTCACTCTGATTAAAATAGTTATTTTCGTAGAAAGTTTTCATACTGTTAAGTTGTCTAATCATCTTTTCTGAATCAAATGCTTGCATACTTTCCATATTTTTGTTGTAGGTCTGTAGCAAAGACATATATTGGTTATAATAATTTTGGGCATTTCTTAGGTATGTTTGAATTGCATACTCAATATTTGGTGACAATTCATTATAACGTGCATCTCTTTTTTGCTGTTCTTTTTGTCTTATAAAATCTTTCCTTAAAAACTCATTGTTTAAGAAAGTAAGACGCATGTTATAGATTTCATCTATGACACTTATTGTAGTATCAGCACGCCAGTTTTGTTGGTTATTGGATATTTCGTCTTGCAACAATGAAATACGTTGTTGTAGAGCACTTTGTCTTAATTTTAGTGAATTAATTACACTTGTCATTCTGTTTTTTAGTTTATTATATTCTTCTTCAGAACTAGGAATATGTCTAATTATTAAATTTATTTTCCCAGTTATCCAGTTATAAATCTGTTCATAATCATATTCGGCTTCAACTTCGTCGTCGTAATAATAAGTAGTAGGCTCTGGCCTTTCATAGGTATAACTGTTATCGGTATATTGATTGTCGTAATAATCATAATAAGTGTGATGCGTTTTTGATGGCTCTGGTTCTTTTTCACCTTTAGCATGACCTTTACTACCTTTA
>CANQHY010000003.1 GCA_947623975.1 uncultured Bacilli bacterium | reverse complement strand
TTATAGTGCACCCTGTCTCTTTTGCTATAGTATCTATTGCTTTGGTTGACACAGGATTTGAATTGATTGGAAAGAAAGCTTCTTCACAAGTTGTAATAGCATTTATTCCCAATTTCGCACAAAGTTCCAAAGAACTATAAACATCGTTAAATAAACTCATTGTCGTAACAATACAGATATCAGGTTTAACCTCTTTAAGCATATTTTCAGCTTCTGTTGTAGAAGTAATTAGTACTCCTGTAGGATTTCCTCCTAATACCGTCGAAATATCTTTACCTATTAATTCGGGATTAATATCGACTGCTCCTACTATTTCACATCCCTTTTCAATTGCATATCGCATAGTATACACTGACATTTTACCAACGCCATATTGTACTACTTTAATTTTTCTATCCATATTTTTTCTCCTTTTATCATATTAAATATACAATATTGAAGGATAATTAACAATAAATAAAAATTTAAAATAACTATTGATTGTAAAAAAATGTGAACAAAAAAAGACAATTATGAAATATAGTCTAAAATTGTCTTTTTAATTATTTTGGCTTACCAGGAGCCACCACCACCGCCACCGGAGCCACCTCCAGAAGATCCACCACCAGAAAATCCACCACTAGATGAACTGCTAGATAGACTAGTTGACATAGCATTTCCTGCTGATTTCATAGTCTTATTCATAAATAATTTGAATGTTGTTATATCAAATACATTAGGACTATCATACCAAGATGGTGCTTGTAAGGAAATGGTTTCAAACTTTTTAATCCATTTATTTGATACACCCAATACATAAGTATAAGGCAAAATATCGTAGAAATAACTAGGATCTTGCATAACCATAGCTTCTAATCTATCCTTTTCAACAGTTTTAAGAAAGTTTCTAAAGCCTTTTATTTTTCTTAAAATTTCATTTCCATATCTTGTTCTTTTAGGCATAAGTTTAAGGCAAATTATTATTCCTATTAAACACGCTATTCCTACTATGACTTCTAATAAATATAATGGCTCATTTATAATTGTACTTGTAATCAGAAATGACATGAAAAATAAAAATGAATGAATTGTTGTAAATCCTAAAAAAATTATTCTAAATATCAAAGGAATTTTAGCAAATGTTCCTATGGCAAAAAAGGTATATAGAAAATACAAACAAATAATACCAATACTAATTCTTTAATTCCTGTACATTCAATTGTAGGAATTGCAATAGTAGTTACTACCGAAATAATCATTAATAAAATTATTATGATTGATTTGTTAAATGTATTTTTTTCAAATGTTTTATTTTTATTCTTTTATTATTTACATGGATAATATTTTATTCATAGTAGTGTAGAAACTATTGTATAGATTTGAAGAAATAACCTCATTTGAATTTTTGAATAATCCTGTAAAGAAAGGCTTTTCGTTATCTGACATTTTATCATAGGAGACATTTCGTAAGTCTACGATTTCTTTCAAAGTGTTTTTTTCACACTCAACATATCTTTTTACTGTATCAACAATGTTTGAAATTAAATCCCCTCTTTTTTTCAAATAAACATCCATTGTTGAAAAAGCTTTTTTGACTTTGTTATTTAATTTCATAAAACTATTATACGTAAGAAATAATGCAAGTAAAATAATAACAACAATTACTATAATTATGTATAGTCCCACAATAATCACTCCTTTATTTTAATTTAGTATACAGCAAGATGAAAAAAATCTAAAATTTGGAATAAAAAATATATTTGTTGCACATAATTATAATGCCTAGCGGGATGCAGGTGAAGTAGGAAAAAGCTATTTAGCAGTTAATAGCTTTTTTTTGTTGCAAAAATTTATAATTTTTTTTGTAAAATACTATTTTTTATTTTATAATAAGCAAGTATGAAAGGAAATGGCGTGATGAAGGTAAATATTAAGGATGTTTATTTAGCAAACATAAGAAAATTTCATAGGGAATTCGATTCTAATTATACACTTACCACTGTCGTTGATTGTAGAACTACGCCTATCATTAAAGGGAAGGTTATAACCAGTGATGAATTATATAAAAAAGATGCTTTTCTCTTAAAAATAAATGATAATTACGTTGATATTGATAATATAAATTCTATTTTTTCTATTAATAAAATAAAAAATCAACAGGGATGTGGAAAACTTTTATTGACAGGGAGAAAAAATCATATGGTCGATGGACAATTGTTTATTGACGATGATAGCTTGAGACAATTTTGGGAAAATAAAGTCGGAAAGAAAAATTTCACTATAAAAGAATTAAAAAAAATAAGAAATTTTTGTATTAAATAGTACTTAAATAATTACTTGTGACTTATAGGTGTTTATTGTAAAATGGTATAGAAGATAAGAATAATGTTAAAGTTATTTAATTTGTTGTAGTAATGCTAAAAAAAGAATTTAAAATAATAAATTGTATTTAATTCGACATAATTAAGTATAAATTAGACGTTTGTAATATATTGACATTTATATAAGGTAGATGTTTTAATATTAAAAACTAGAATGTTAGAATAAATAATATTTGAAGGAAATGAGGAGAATTATGGATAAGTTATCACGTGAAGAGGTAGAACATGTTGCAAAACTTGCAAGGATAGGTTTAGATGAACAAGACATAGCCAAGTATCAAGTTGAATTGAAAAAGCTTATAAGTGATATTGATAAAATAAAAAATATAAAAACTAAAGATGATGATATGCTAATAACACCAGTAGACTTTAATAGTGAATTAAGAAATGATGATATTGGTGATATGTTAGATTATAGGGATGCTATGAAAAACGTTCCTCGTTCAAATGGAAATTTTGTGGAAGTTCCGGTGATGATAAATGAGTAAATATTTAACTCTTAGTTTAAAAGAGATCAATAAATTGTTAAAAGAGAAAAAGATAAAACCTATCGATTTAGTAAACGAAGCTTTTGCTAATATTGAAGAAAATGAAAACTTAAATGCTTTTATTACTTTAAATAAGGAAGAAGCTCTAAAAAAAGCTAAGGAATTAGAAGATAAAGAGGTTGATAATTTATTATTTGGACTACCTATTGCAATAAAGGACAACATTTGTACTAAAGGATTAAGGACTACATGTGCTTCACGAATACTTGAAAATTTTATTCCATTGTACGATGCTACTGTTGTGGAAAAAATAAAAGAAAAAAACATGATTATAATTGGCAAAACTAATATGGACGAATTTGCTATGGGATCAGCTAGTAAAACTAGTTTCTTTGGTCCACCTAAAAATCCTTGGAATGAAGAAAAGATAGCTGGTGGTTCTTCTGGTGGTTCTGCTGTAGCTGTTTCTAAAAGATTAGTTCCTTTTGCGCTTGGAAGTGATACAGGAGGCTCAATTAGACAACCATCTAGCCATTGTGGGATAGTTGGAATGAAACCATCTTACGGTAGAATTTCTAGATTTGGTTTGGTAGCTTTTGCCTCTAGCCTTGATCAAATTGGTCCAATGACGAGAAATGTTTACGAAAATGCCGAACTTTTAAACATATTATGTGGAAAAGATGAAAAAGATTTGACAAGTGCTAGAAGAGAAAAAGAAGACTTTACAGCGTTAATAGGTAAAAATATCAAAAATATGAAGATTGCAGTACCAAATTATTTTGTCACAGACATTGTGGAAAAAGAAATATTAGATAAATTTAATGGAATTGTTGATTTGCTTAAAAAAAGTGGTGCTACTATTGACTATATAGATATCGATTATATAGAAAATGCCGTTACATTATATCAAATAATAGCAATGGGTGAAGCAAGCAGTAATTTGGCTCGTTTTGACGGAATTCGTTATGGCTATTCTTATGAAAATCCTCAAGACTTGGAAGAACTTTATTTAAAGACACGACAATTAGGTTTTGGTGATGAGGTAAAAAGAAGAATTATGGTTGGCTCTTTCATTTTAAGCGGTGAAAACGCTAAAATATACTATGACAAAGCTATGAAAATAAGAGATGATATGCGAAAAAGTTTCAAGGAAAAATTTAAAAAATATGATCTTATTATAGGACCAACTACAACTACTGTTGCTTATAATCTAACAGATGAATTTACTGATCCATCAAAAACTTTCCTAGATGATGTACTAGTAAACCCTGTTAATATGGCCGGTCTACCAGCCCTTAGCATTCCTATTGGTTTTAACCATGAAAATTTACCGATTGGATTACAAATAATAGGAGATTCTTTTGATGAAGCCAAAATATATCAGTTAGCATCATTTATAGAAAAAAAACTTAACTTAGACCTTGACCCAAAAGGGGGAAAAATAGATGAATAATTATAAAACGACAATTGGAATAGAAGTTCACGCCGAATTAAAAACCAAGAGTAAGATATTTTCTAATAGTGCAAATAATTATGGAAAAATGGCTAATACTTGTACGAATGTCATTGATTTAGGTTATCCGGGCGTTTTACCGACAATAAATAAAGAGGTGATTCGTCTTGCTTTAAGAGCAGCCTTAGTATTAAATTGTACTATAACAAAAAAGATGCATTTTGATAGAAAAAATTATTTTTATCCAGATAATCCTAAAAATTACCAAATAACTCAAAATAGGACACCTATTGGTACAAATGGATATGTTGAAATTAATGTAGATGGAGTAGAGAAAAAAATAAGAATCTATGATATTCATATCGAGGAGGATACTTGTAAGATTGTCCACACAAAGAATAAATCTTTACTTGATTTTAATAGAGCAGGAGTACCTCTTGTTGAAATAGTTACTGAAGCCGATATGAATAGTGATAAAGAGGCTATGGCATATCTTGAAAGGTTAAGAGAATTGCTTCTTTATGCTGATGTTTCTGATTGTAAAATTGAAGAAGGTAGTATGCGTTGTGATTGTAACGTATCAGTTAGTAAGACAGAAAAATTGGGAACAAAAGTCGAAATTAAAAATATTGGTTCGATAAGTAATGTTGGACTTGCTATAAAATATGAAGAAGAAAGACAGATAGCGCTTTTAGAAAAAGGTAATATTTTAAAAGAGGAAACAAGAAGATTTGACGATAAAACAAATTCGACAATTCTTATGAGAGTTAAAGAAACAGGAAATGATTATCGCTATTTCCCTGAACCTGATATTCCTTTTATAGAACTTAGTGATGAATATATCGAAGAGGTAAAAAATAATTTACCGATGCTAGCTAATAGACGAAGAGAAATTTATTTAGAAAATGGTATAAGTGAAATAAATGTTGAAAAAATAATTCAAAATAGAAGTATATCAGATTATCTAAATAAATTCACAGGTCAAAACATAAACCTTGTAATAGCAAGCAACTTATTGTTAGGAGATATAGCAGCATATTTAAATAAATATGAGCTAACAATCGAAAAGACAAAGCTTACTGATGAAAAATTTAAGACAGTAGTAAATTTTTTAGATAGTGGTAGAATAAATAGTAAAATATTTAAACAAATATTAGAACAAATAATGGAAGAAGATTTATCAATTGAAGAAATACTAGATAAAAATGGTGTTAAAGAGATGGGTGAAGAAGAATTAGTTTCTATTATTAAAAGTGTAATAGAAAATAATGAGCAAAGCGTAAATGATTATAAAAATGGACAAGAAAGAGCTATTAAGTTTTTGATGGGACAAATAATGAAGGAAACTAAAGGCAATGCTAATCCTTCACTCGTAAATCAAAAACTAATCGATTTATTAAAAAAATAAAGGAAATGTTATGTTTTGTTTAACAATGCAAAGGACTTTTAGTTCTTTGCTTTTTTGTGGTGTCATTATTAAGATTTTTGCATATACATTTTTTAAATATTTTCATAGATTAATATAGAAAAGGAGGTTATTAAGTGAGCGATAAATGTAATAGTAATAAATCTTTTTGCTGTAAGCCGTTATGTCCGCCTTTGTTTATATATGCTGAGGGTGCAACTGGACCTAGGGGAAGAGATGGAGAACCTGGAATAGCCGAAACTATAGCTGTGGGGAATATAAATGTTGTCGATAGTGATAGTGATGTTGCCATAATAGATCATAAGAATGGAATAAATCATGTTTTTGATTTTGCAATACCTAGGGGTAGAGATGGTCGTGATGGAAAAGTAGGTCCAACTGGTCCAGTTGGACCAATAGGTCCTAAGGGAAAAGATGGCACAAGTGTAACGATACTAGGTTCCTATGACACTGAAGAAGACTTAGTAAGAGAACATCCAAATGGTAATAGTGGAGACTCTTATTTAGTTGGTGATAATCTATATGTTTGGTCTTTTGACAATTGGAAGAATGTTGGAAGAATTAGAGGGCCGCAAGGGGAAAAAGGAGATATTGGACCGACTGGACCTAAAGGTGATGCTGGACCAATCGGGCCAACTGGGCCTAGTGGCCCACCTCTTTTAATAAGTACAGCTTATTTTATAACTTATAATAGTGGAATACCTAATGAAGGATATCGTGTTGGCGTCTTAGAAAGGTTACCGATAACGCGTGAAGAGAGCGATAATTCTGGACAATATGAACTTAATACATCAGATAATACAATAACCTTTAATAAAGCAGGAGTTTATAAGGTAGTGTTTATAGTAAATGCATATATAAAAAAAGATGATAATTATACAACTGACCAAGATATAGTTGCAATTGGCGTGAAAAAAGTTGGGGAAGATATTGTGTATGCTGGTTCTAGTAATTGGAGTTACGACGACAAAGTTGTGCAACTTGTAGGACAGGGGATGTTTGTTGTTGCTGATGAAAATACTGAAAAGCTAGAAATAGTTAATATGTCACAAAGAAGTATTT
This sequence comes from uncultured Bacilli bacterium, assembly GCA_947623975.1. GTDB lineage: Bacteria > Bacillota_I > Bacilli_A > RF39 > UBA660 > RUG13868. The sequence goes on along the minus strand of CANQHY010000003.1, from coordinate 23,717 downwards.
ATTTAAATTCTCCAAGTATTGATTATCTATCATCTTATTCTTATATAGTTAATCCACTTTTAACTGTGATAATTGAATATTTAGGATAAAATGTGTTAAATATAGTTATTTATTGTAGTTCAAAATTTTAAGAGTTCATAAATTAGTATTGAAAGGAAGGATAAAAATGTTTAATAACAATCCAAATCCCTGCCAGCCTAAACCACCATGTCCACCAAAGGTAATTTATGCTGTGGCTGGAACTGGACCAACAGGGCCAACAGGTGCAACAGGACCAGCTGGACCTGCTACTATAACTGTTGGAACCACTACTTTAGGTGCCGCTGGAACTCTTCCATCTGTTACTAATAGTGGGACAAATCAAAATGCTATTTTAGATTTCGTAATTCCAGAAGGCCCTACAGGTCCTACAGGTGCTACTGGCGCAACGGGACCAATAGGCGCTACAGGACCGACAGGTGCAACAGGACCAACGGGACCGCAAGGTTTAACTGGTGCAACTGGCGATACTGGTCCAGCAGGCGGACTATCAGCATATGGTAGCTTGTATAACACAACTAGTCAAACTGCAAATCTTACAGCATCAGTACCGGTTCAGGTTGAACTAGGAACAACAGGACCAGTGTTTAACATCGATACTGAAACAGAAAATGAAATAACAATTATCGATGGTGGCACATATAAAATCGATTACTTTATAAGTGGTTCATCAGATGGACCAGCTGATGTAACACTACAAGTAAGACAAAATGCTCAACCTATTGCGGGTGCTACAATAACAAGATCGCTTACAGCCGGAACTGGAACTATATACAGTGGCTCAATTTTGGCAGAATTAAATGATGATGATACAATAGATTTAGCACTTGTAACGACAGGATCAGCTAATATAACTTTTGCATCAGGAACAAATGCGATATTGGTAGTTACAAAGGTTAGTTCTTAGTGAGGGACTATATGGGAAAATATAAAGTTTGTGTTTATGCCATTAGTAAAAATGAAGAAAAGTTTGTAAATAGATGGTATGAATCTGTAAAAGAGGCTGACCAAATAGTAGTCTTAGATACAGGATCAAGTGATAAAACCGTAGAAAAGTTAAAAGCACATGGTGTTACCGTTTATGAAGAGGTAATAGATCCTTTTCGTTTTGATGTAGCTAGAAATAAATCTCTTGCTTTAGTACCTGATGATGTTGATATTTGCGTATGTATTGATTTGGATGAGGTTTTTGTACCTGGATGGAAAGAGGTATTGGAAACAATTTGGACTGATGATACGACTAGATTAAAATATAATTATAATTGGAGTTTAGATGAAAGTAATGTACCGCAAGTAACTTTTTATATTGATAAGATACATTCTAGAAAGGGCTATAAATGGACCCATCCAGTTCATGAGGTCTTATCATATGAGGGCGAAAAAGAAATTTGTAAAATTACTGATAAAATTACAGTAAACCATTATCCTGATCAATCAAAGTCACGCAGTAGCTATCTTCCTCTTCTTGAATTATCAGTTCAAGAAGATCCAACTGACGATAGAAATATGCATTATTTAGGTAGAGAATATATGTATTATGGAAGATGGAATGATGCTATAGATACATTGATAAAGCACTTAGCACTAGAAAAAGCCAAGTGGCGTGATGAAAGATGTGCATCAATGCGATTTATTTCCAGATGTTATAAAAATTTATCTCGTTATGAAGAGGCCAAGATGTGGCTTGAAAAAGCAATACAAGAAGCTTCTTATTTAAGAGATCCTTATGTAGAAATGGCAATACTCTATAATGATTTAAGTGATTATAATAAAGTAATTGAATATTGCAATGCCGCTTTACAGATAACAGCACGTCAAAAAACTTATATTAACGAAATCTTTAGCTGGAATGAAACAATTTATGATTTATTGGCAGTAGCATATTTTAATGTAGGAGATTTAGAAAAATCACTAGAAAATGCAAAAAAAGCAATAGAAATTAATAATAATGATAATAGATTAAAGAAAAATTTAAAAATAATAGAAGAATCTTTAAAAAATAGGTAGATAAACAAATTTTAAATTTTTAATATAAATATAATTTGGGAAGAAATAATTTAAATTTCTTCCTTTTTTACAAAATAAAAAGGTGATATATGTGCCTACTTTAAGGGGTGCATTTCAATAATATCAACCTTTTATATAATATCTCATTAAGTTAAATTTTATAACTAGTGCATTTTTTTATTATGACTATTTGGAATGTATGATATTGGTCCTTCTCCTGTTGGTGGATATGTATAATTATGAGTTGGTTGTTGATATGGTGGATTTGCAGGGATACCTTCGTTGTTAATTGCTTGTTGTATTGGTGCGGTATTTTGTTGTAAATTAAACATAACTTCTAACTCATTTCTAATATTTTCTAATGTATCATTCATTCCCCTCAAAGTATTTTGTGTATTGTTTTCGTTAGCTAATGTTTCTTCAATATAATTACTTAATGACTGCGTTATATTGTTTAAAGCCTTATGCATACTCCTTTTTATATAAGTAATAGTTTCTTTTAAACTATCAAAAACAGAAGCTAAATATGAATCTTCAGACGCATAATTGTTACTTGATCAATCACATTTTTTTGAAATGTTGTTTAAATGTTAGGCAAGAAGAATTTTATAATGTATTCTCAGAAAGATTTAACCATAAAAGTTTGTGAAATTGTTAAAGCAGGAGCTAATGTAATTTTTGAAAGTGGACTTTGGTCAAGTAAAGCAGAAAAGAAATAAAAGAATACTATAAAAACAATAGAGTAGATTGTGAAATACATTATGTATGTGCGATGATGAAACTTAGAAAGCAAATATTGCAGAAAGAAACCAAAGAGTATTAGATGGTAATGGTGGATCTGATTTTTATTTGGATGAAGGATTAATGAAAAAAATAGAATCTAAATAGTAAGAACTTACCGAAGATGAATATGATGTTATTTATAAAGTAAATAGAAAAAATATCTAAAAAGATAAGTACAAATGACACTATGACACGATAAATGCGAGTAAGGTAGGATCATATAATAAATTAATATAGATGATTTTTATATGATCGAAAATATTATCTTTAAATAATGAAACTAAATTATTTAATTAACCGTTTAAATTTTTCTCTAAAACAATTTGTTCGCTAAAAAAATTGAAAGTTAGCATTATAATCCATTAGGTTAAGAACGTCTATCATTTGTGAAATTTTCTCGATTCCTGTGTTATTTACTCTTCTAATTCAATCGTAATTGTTGAATCAGTTAAAAAATTAAAATGTGGTCTTTTGTAAAATCAAGTAAATGTTTTACATATTTTGTCTATAAAAATGTACAATAATGCTTTAGTTAGCAAAAAAAATACAAAATTATAAGTAATCTAAAAATCAATATATTTTCAAGGTTAATAATAGTTTATATTTTCATGTAGTTATTATTTTAGAATATAATTTTAGTGATTTTAGCTTTAGTAAACAATTAAGTTTGATTATTGAAATAAGCTGTTGTATAATTAGTGTACTGGAGTGTGTTGAGATGGATTTTATTAAAAAGCATAAATTAACTGTATTTATAATCGTGGCATATACTGTTGTCATCGTGTTTGGCTATTTTATATATAGTCTTTTGATAGGTAGCAGTGGAATGCCTGTATATGGCGACAGACTAGATGGAATTAATTCTGTCCCAATAAAAAGTGAGCAATATGATAAAATAGTATCGGATTTGACTAGTGAAAATTCGGTTTTGGAAGTAGAAAGACCTAGTTTGAATGGTAAGATTTTTCAAGTAATAATTACGGTTGGTGATCAAGTTTCTACTAGTACTGCTAAATCTTTGGCTAATAAAGTAAAAAGTGCATTAACCGACGAACAAAATAATTTCTATGACGTTCAGGTATTTATAAAGAAAAATTACAGCTGTACGTTGGAAGCAACTGGTAAGATTGATGAAGATGGTAACTTTACGGAGGGACTAACCGTTAAATTCGCAAGTGATTTATCAAAGAATAGTTTAATAACAGATTATGGAATATCAGCTAGTGATTCTTCAGATTACAATAAAAAACAAAGTTACGATATAGTAGATGATGGAACTTATACAATTTACGGATTTGTTAAAGATAAAATTGGTGAAACAAAATGTAATGTAAAAATTGTTAAAAAAGCGAGTGATGAAGGCTCTGTTGGAACCGTAAGAACGCAAAATGAACAAAATTTCCCAATCATTGGTTATAAAAGGAAAGCTACGAGTGATTTTGTTTGGACTAAAGACAGATAAAAGTAGGTGTAAAAATGAAATTGAAGAAAAAATGGTTGTTTATTATCCCCGTTTTAGTAGCAATTATAATATTTTTAGGGCTATACTATTACTTTAATAGTGAGGATGAAAATTCTTTTACAATTTCTGAAAATAGATGGATCAAGGATAATTTGACTACCATCATTGATTTTAATATTTTGAGTGATTATCCCGTATATGGTGAAAGTGGTGTCTTTAAAGAATTTATTGATAACTTTTCGGAAGATACTGGTTTTGAATTTAATGTAATTCCGTATTTAAAAGAAAGCAAAGTTGATTCTAACAGTTATAGATTTAGGGTATTAAATAACCAAGATGGTTTAACCGAGAAGGATTTACTATTACAAGAAGATGTTTACGTACTAATTGGCAAAGAAAATCAAAGAATTGATAATATAGGCGATTTAGGAAATGTTACTATAGGTATTATGAGCATTGATTCTGATGAGGTTGTTTATTATTTAAGAAATTCTTCACAATTAAAATATAAGACTTATGATTCTTCTGATACTTTATTTGAAGATTATGAAAATGGCACAGTAGATATGATTATCGTGCCAAATATAATGTATTTAAATAAAACATTATTAAAAGAAGATTATAATATAAGATATGTTTTTACAGAATTAAGCAAAAAAATTGTTTTAACTCTTGCCGATGGTAACAATAGTAGTGCAATGAACAACATTGTAAGAAAGTATTTTAATAACTGGAAAGAAAAACATTTTGTTGAAGAATATAACAAAAATTTACTTGATTATTATATTCTAGCAGATAAAATAAACGACAAAGATAAAACAGAGTTCTTAACAAAAAATTATGTTTACGGCTATGTTCAAAATTATCCGTATGAAGTAAAAGATAGGAAATCATTGTCAGGAATAGCAGCCGAATATTTAAAAAGAATTGAACGTCTTGCTAATACAGATTTTATAACTTTCAAAGAATATGATTCTATGGCTGAATTAAAAAAAGCAATTGATAATAAAGAAATAGATATTTATTTCAATTATTATGATTATGAAAATGCTAGTTATAACGCAACTATATCACCTTTTATAGAGAAATATTCAGTAATAGCAGATACAAAAGATAAATATGTAGTAAATACTTTTGAATCTATGAAATCTAAAAAAGTGTCAATATTAGAAAACAACTCAATATACAACTATTTTAAAGATAATAGTAAAGCATCTTTAGTTCCTTTTGCAAACTTAAATGAGATGTTAAAAAAGAGTGATTCTAATCTTATTGTAGTAGATAAAGAATTGTATACTTATTACAAAAATAGTAAATTTAAGAACTACGAAGTTTTATATGAATCCTATATTACTAACGATTATAATTTTATGGTTAAAAACGATTCAACAAACACAGTTTTCTATCGAATATTTAACTATATAATCGGAACGAATTCTTATTATAATTATAGAAATACTGGAATTAATGATTTGAATTTATCTATTTTAGAAAAAAGTAGTTTCGAAGAATTATATATGGTAATTTTAACTATAATTTTCTTACCTCTTATCATACTTGCTCTTACTTTTGTAGTTTTGAAAAGAAGAAAGCAAGTAAAGGGTGTAAGAAAAGAGGAAAGAAGAAAATATACAGATTTACTTACATCGCTAAAAAATAGAAATTATTTAAATTACAATATGAAAATTTGGAATGAAAGTAAAGTTTATCCACAGGCAATTATAATGATAGATTTAAATAATGTAAAATATGTAAATGACAATTATGGTTATAAACAAGGAGATAAGCTTATCTTGGGTGCTGCTAGTATTCTTATCAATACACAACTTGAAAATAGTGAGATAATAAGAAGCGATGGAAATGAATTCTTAATATATTTAGTAGGATATAGTGAGCAGCAGACAGCAACTTATGCAAAAAAACTTACTAAAGAGTTTAAAAATTTACCGTATGGTTTTGGAGCTGCTGTAGGTTACAGTATGATTATGGATGAAATAAAGACAATTGATGATGCTATAAACGAGGCAACATTAGCTATGAGAAAAGATAAAGAAGACTACAAATAAGAGGATTGAATGAAAGATAATGTAAAAAAAGTATTTCAATATTTATATAAGAATATTAGAAGTAAAGAAATGGGAATATTACCAGGACATTTGGCTTTTTACTTTTTACTTATGTTAATCCCATTTCTTACTTTACTTGGTTCGCTACTTACAACAGTTGACATAGTATCTACATCTATTACTGAAATAATGTATAACAATTTACCAAAAAATATAGCTGATTTAGTAATTTCAATATCAAAACAAGAATCTTCGGATATGAGTTTGTGGATGTTGCTTATACCAACTCTAGTTTTAGCATCAAATGGTACTTATTCCATGATTACGGCTTCTAATTCAATATATAAAATTAGTGATTCCAAATATATTGTAAATAGATTGAAAGCTTTTGTAATGTTAGTAGTATTAGTGCTTATATTTTTATTTTTGCTTTTAGTTCCCACTTTTGGTAACATATTGTTTAAAATAATTGGTTCAATATTATTAAGCAGTAATATAGTAAATAATATTTGGTATGTATTATTTACGGCACTAAAATATCCCGTTACTTTTTTATTTGTTTACATATCTGTAAAGTTGTTGTACGCAATGGCGATAGGTTATAAAAAAGCAAGGAAAAAGGTTGCTGCTGGTGCACTTTTTACATCAATAATGTGGGTAATTGTAACAGTAGGGTATTCTTTTTATATTGAATATTTTTCGTCATATGAGACATTTTATGGCGGAATATCTAGTCTTTTATTTTTAATGTTATGGATATATTTAATATCTTATATATTTGTATTTGGTATAATTATTAATGCTACAATATATGAATTGAACAATGAAGAAACAAGTGATTAGCTACAATTTTGTAGCTTTTTGTTTGGTTGACTTATTTAGATGGTTGAAAGTATAATTATTATAGGTGGCTGTAAAAAATAGCAACAAATTAACAGTGCGATTCTTATTATACGTCTAGATGTATAATAAGAAAATATAAATAGAAAGGGATCAATCAATTGAAATTAATTAATATTTCTATAAGATTGATTATACGTGATTAAAATGAATGATAGAAAAGGTTTTACATTAATAGAAATATTGGGTGTTATATCAATAATAGGGGTATTAGCAGGAATTGGAATAACCGCTGTTAGCAGCTATATAGAGAATTCGAAAAGATCTACTTTTGTAATATTAGCAGAAGAATATTTGAACGCAGCTAAATCATTAAAAGCAACTGATACTCTTGTTCAAGAACCTAAAAATGGAGAGGCCTTACTTATACCTTTAAAAATGCTAGAAATAGATAAAAGTAAGGGTTTCGTTACACCATATGGTGATATAGATGAAAAAAGAAGCTATGCTATAATAGTAAACGAAAACAATTCACTAACTTATTATATTAATTTCGTTGATACAGAAGAGCATGCTTTATTAATGGAAACTTATAATGGGCTAAAAAAAGAAAATATTAAAGTGGGTAATATTGATTCGCCTGATCATAATAAATTAAAAAAAGGAATAATTACTAATAGTATCGAAATAAAAAATGTAGTATATAATCTAAGTAGCCGTGATTATAAAGTAATTGGGGCTGATAACAATTATGTAACAGATACTATTCTCTTAGAAAAGGCTTAATTTAATATTGCATTTTTGTAATATTTTTGCTTTAAATTGAATTTTAATGTAGATTTTGCTATAATTTTTATGTCGAGGTAATGATAATGGAAAATAGAAACAAGAATGGGTTTTTACCAAAAATAAAAAAACAATATTTAAGTTTAAAGGAAAATCCTAGAAATTTTATTTTAACTGTTTTTACAAATATAAAAAAATATTTTTATGAAAATAAATTTTTCTTATTATACGTAGTGTTAAATGTAATAAATGCTTTTTTGTTACGTGGTTTTACAATTGGTGTTGAAAACATGTGGGAGATTCCACCTTTTCTTGCTGATTTAGCTTTGATAATAGTTATTGGTGCTTTTTCTTATTTCTTGAAAAAAAGAGCACGATTTGTTTACTTATTTGTAGTTACAATTATTATGACGTTAATATGTCTTATTAATTCAGCCTATTACACTTTCTATACTTCTTTTTCATCAATATCTCTACTTTCTACGGTAAAATTTATTACTGCTGTTGGTGATGCTGTTGTTGAAAATGTTCTTGAGCCAAAAGATTTAATATATCTTTTAGCACCAGTTATACTTTGTTATTATCATTACTATTATAAAAAGAGTAATTATTATGAGAAAACTGGATTTTTAAATTCATCTCGCAAAAAGGCAAAATATACTTTAGTAGCCGGTTTGGCCGTATTATTGCTATTTTCAACGACAATAACAGCAACCGATATTGGAAGACTTACTAAACAGTGGAATAGAGAATACATCGTTATGAAATTTGGTATATATACGTATCATGTCAATGATTTGATTAAAAGCCTAGAACCAAAACTTGCTTCAATTTTTGGTTATGACAATGCCTTAAAAGAATTTAAAGAATATTATGAAAATAAAGAAAAAAGTCCTAAGAATGAGTATACAAATATATTTGAGGGGAAAAATATAATAGCGATACATTCTGAAAGCATGCAAAACTTTGTTATTGGAATGAAAATAAATGGGCAAGAAGTAACACCTAATTTGAATAAACTTGCAAGTGGTGGAATGTATTTTAATAATTTTTATAGCCAAGTTAGTATTGGTACTAGTAGTGATACAGAGTTTACTTTTAATACATCATTAATGCCTGCAAATCTAGGTACAGCTTTTGGTAATTATTTCGATAAAGAATACGTTACCGTTCCAAAATTGTTAAAAGAAAAAGGATATTATACTTTTGCAATGCATGGAAACAATGCTGATTATTGGAATAGAAGAGTAATGCATAAGAATTTGGGATATGATGCTTTATATGCTAAAGATAGTTTCGTAATAGATGAAGAAAGAGGGCTTGGAATAACTGATGAATCTTTCTTTAGACAGGCTGTAGAAAAATTGAAAGTTATAAACGAAGAATATGGAAAATTCTATGGAACATTTATTTCTCTTACTAACCATACTCCATTTAATGATAAATATGGAACATATAGCGATTTTGATGTAACTCTTAAAGAAAATGTTTTAAATAGTGAAACGGGACTTATGGAAGAGGTAGTATATCCATACATGGAAGGAACTAAAATTGGAAAGTATTTAAAATCAGTTCATTATGCTGATTATGCTTTGGGAATCTTTTTTGAAGAACTAGAAAAGAATGGCCTTTTAGATAATACCGTAATTATATTATATGGCGATCATGATGCAAGACTACCAGAAAATGATTACATAAGACTATACAATTATGATAAAGAGACAGATGGCATCTTGAGCGAGGATGATCCAAATTATGTAGAATTCAACGACTACAACTATGAATTGAATAGAAAAGTGCCAATGATTATTTGGACTAAAGATAAAACGAATGCTGGAAAAGTTATTTCTAATGTAATGGGAATGTATGATATGATGCCAACACTTGGAAATATGTTTGGTTTTTACAATGAATACGCTTTGGGCCATGATATATTTGATATCAAAGATGACAACATAGTAGTATTCCCTGATGGAAATTGGTTAACCAACAAAATGTATTACAACAGTCAAAAACAGGAGTCCTACATCTTGAATAATTCAGTAGTTACCCAAGAATATGTAATTAAAAATACCGAATATGCTGAAAATTTACTTAGCGTATCTAATAACATACTAGTATTTGATTTAATTAAAAACTCAAAAGAAGAAACTGTAAATGAAATAGATATTGTCAAAGGGAGCTAATATATGAATAAAAAAATTGTTTTAATATCTGTAATAGGTTTATTAGCAGTTGCTTTAACACTTTTGCTTTTTAATAACGACAATAAGCAGGATGTAGCAGTAGTAAAAGAATTAGATGTAATCGATAAATATGGTTATATCTTATATGATAATAAAACAGATTTATATAAAGAAAAATTTGGCGAATTAAAAGAAATTCTAAGTGAAGATAATGTCGATTATTTGGCATATGCTAAAAAAATAGCCGAATTATTTGTAGCAGATTTTTATGATTTAAATAGTAAAAAAACAAATACTGACATTGGTGGTGTAGATTTTATTTATAAAAGTGCTAAAGATGAATTCATTTTGAAAGCTCAAGATACAATTTATAAATATGTAGAAAATAATGTTTATGGGAAACGAGAGCAACAATTGCCATCAGTTATAAAAGCCAATGCCGATCTTGTTACAGAGGAAGCATTTGAAAGCCAGAAAGTAACTGATTTGAATGCCTATAAAATTAAAGTTGACATAGATTACAAAAAAGATTTAGAATATCCTAATAGTGTTACATTGGTACTTGTACACGATGAAAATAAAGTCTTTATAGTGGAAATTAAATAGGTAGAAAAAATACCTATTTTTAATGTGAGGAGTTTTATGGAAAGAGTAATAATGATTAAATATGGAGAACTAACTACTAAAAAAGGAAATAGAAATTTCTTTGTAAAATCTCTATATCAAAGTATATTAAATAAATTAGAAGAATACGATGTCAAAATATCTAGTGATCTATCTAGAATGTATATTGAATTTAATGATGATGATTTAGATAAAATCTTAAAAAGAATTAACAATATTTTTGGAATACATGAATATTTAGTAGCATTTAAAGTAGAAACTGATATTGAACAAATAAAAAAACAAGTATTGGAAATAATAAAAAATGAGAACTTTAATACATTTAAAGTTGAAACAAAAAGAAGCGATAAGAACTTTCCTATTCAAAGTATTGAATTTTCTCAAATGATTGGTGGATTAATTTTAAAAAATACTAACAATAAGAAAGTTGACGTTCATAATCCAGAATTACTTGTAAATATTGAAATAAGAAAAGATTTTACATATATATATACAAATTATTATTATGGCTTAGGTGGATATCCTAATTCTACTTTGGGGAAAGGACTTCTTATGTTAAGCGGGGGAATAGATTCGCCTGTTGCAGCATATCTTGCAATGAAACGTGGGGTAAAAATAGAAGCAGTCTATTTTGAAGCAATACCACATACTAGTATTGAAGCCCGCAATAAAGTAATTAGTATTTGTCAAAAATTATCAGTCTACACAAAAGAAATAAAACTTCATATAGTACCTTTTACAGAACTACAGGAAGAAATTTATAAAAATGTCGATAAAGACTATGTAATTACAATAATGCGTAGAATGATGTATAGAATAACTTCTAAACTTGCTAAAAAGAGAAAATGTCTTGCTATAATTAATGGTGAATCTATAGGACAAGTAGCAAGTCAGACTTTAACTAGTATGAATGTAATAAACAGTGTTACTAATATGCCTGTAATAAGACCGGTAGCGTGTCTTGATAAACTAGAAATAATCGATATTGCTAAAAAAATTGATACATACGATATAAGCATTTTACCTTTTGAAGATTGTTGTACTGTTTTTGTTCCTAAACATCCGGTTATAAATCCAGAATTAGAAGCATGTCAAGAGATGGAAAAGAAATTAGATTATGAAAATTTAATTCAAAAGATTATTGCTAATATAAATACAATCGTGATAACTGAAAAAGATGAATCAGAATTTAAAGATTTATTGTAGGTAAAAATTACCATACTAAATATAGTATGATTTGTTAAAATTTTCACATCCTATGAATGTATAGGAGGTGAAACAATGAATAACAATTCAAGCAAAGACTCAATGAAAATGAGAGTTCCAGGAGCTAAACAAGCTATCGATAAAATGAAATATGAAATAGCTAACGAATTTGGTGTTAACCTTGGACCAGATGCTACATCACGTGCTAACGGTTCTGTTGGTGGAGAAATCACTAAGAGATTAGTTCGTCAAGGAATGAACCAATTAGGTGGAAGCAACGGTAATTTCTAATTAGTTAATATTAATATAGAATACTTAAGAGATGAATAGTTATGTAATAATTCATCTCTTTTAATTTAAAAGTTCTATTCACAAAATATAATATTTCTGTTAAAATGAATATATTGAAAGAGGGATGTTATATGAAGATTATGTCTATTAATGCAGGGAGTAGTTCTCTAAAATTTTCTTTATTTGATATGACTACAGAGAATGTATTGATTTCTGGTTTATTTGAGCGAATTGGTATTGAAGGTGGTAGTTATACTTTAAAATATAATGGCGAAAAGATAAAAGTAGAAGAAGAATTACCTGATCATTCTGTAGCAGTAAAGATTTTACTTGAAAAGTTAATTGAACTTCAAGTAATTAAAAACTTAGAAGAGATTCAAGGTGTAGGCCACAGAATAGTTCATGGTGGGGATAAGTATACTGAGTCTGTAATGGTTACAGATGAGGTAGTTAACGATATTATTAAGTTTAGTGATTTTGCACCCCTTCATAATCCTGCCCATGCTATTTGCATTAAGGCTTTTAGGGAAGTGTTACCTAATACACCAATGGTTGTAGTATTCGATACAGCCTTTCATCAAACAATTGAAAAAGCAAGATATTTATATCCTGTACCATATAAATGGTATGAAGAATATCATGTAAGAAAATATGGGGCTCATGGAACATCACATAGGTATATTGCTATTAAATTAAGTGAAGAATTAAAAAAAGATAACTTGAATATTATTTCTTGTCACTTAGGAAACGGTGGAAGCATAACAGCAATTAGAAATGGTAAGTGTGTTGATACGTCAATGGGATTTACACCACATGCTGGAATAATGATGGGAACAAGAAGCGGTGATATCGATGTTTCAATAGTGCCTTACGTTATGGAAAAAGAAGGAAAGAGTGCTACCGAAATAATGAATGATTTAAATAAGAAATCAGGATTTTTAGGAATCAGTGAATTGAGTAGTGACTCAAGAGATATTGAAAAAGGCATTAAAGAAGGAAATGAAAAGTGTATACTTGCCGAAGAAATGTTTGTAAACTCTGTTGTTAAATATATTGCTCAATACTATGTTTTATTAGGAAGAGTTGACGCTATATGCTTTACAGCTGGAATTGGAGAAAATAGTCCTGAAACGAGATTGGATATTATCGAAAAACTAGCACCTTTAGGAATTAAGATGGATATTGAAAAAAACAATATAAGAGGAGAATTTGCTAAAATAAGTACTGATGACTCTAGTGTTTCAGTTTATGTTCTACCTACTAACGAAGAACTTATGATTGCTAAAGATACAATGAATATTATTAATAGATAGGAAATAAAGATGTTAGAAAATATTTATGAAAAAATAAAAGCCTATGATACAGTAGTTATAGCAAGACATATTGGTGTAGATCCTGATGCTTTAGGTAGTCAGTTTGCCCTAAAGACATCAATTGAAAAAACTTTTAAAAACAAAAAAGTCTATGCAGTAGGAGCAAAAAGTTCAAAATACAATTATTTCCCTAAACTAGATAAATATGAAAATACAAATAAGGAAGCACTTTTAATAGTAGTTGATACTCCTGATAAAAAAAGAATAGATATAACTAATTTAGAAAATTATCAGGAAATATGTAAAATAGATCATCATCCGTTCATTGAAAAATTTGGTGAATGTGAATATATTAAAACTGATTCAAGTAGTGCCTCTGAGTTAATATTAGAGTTAATATTGAAAAATGAAATGGTATTAGATAGTGAAATAGCAACTTACCTTTTTATTGGTATAGTATCAGACACTAATAGATTTTTATTCAATACGACATATAAAACATTTGAGATTATTAAAAATTTAGTACAAAAATATAATATAGATATAGAAAGTGCCTATCGTAATTTATACACGAGACCAATAAGTGAAATTAGATTTCAAGGTTATATTTCTCAAAATATGCATGTTACTTCAAATGGGCTTGGCTATGTTATAATAACTAACGATATAATGCAAGAATATGGAGTAGATGCAAGTTCTGCTGGAAACATGGTAAATAACTATAATAATATAGAAGAGGTTATTGTTTGGACAACGGTATCGGAAGATGTAAAAAATAAAATCGTAAAGTTTAATATAAGATCTAGAGGACCGGTAATAAATACAGTTGCTGAAAAATATAATGGTGGCGGACATAAGTTTGCCAGTGGAGCAAGGGTAAAGAATATGGAAGAGGCAGAAGAACTTATTCAAGAATTAGACAACCTTTGTAAAGAATACCTAGAGAAAGAAGGTAAATAAACATGCGATTTGATAATGTTGAATTATATATTAGTGCTGTAAGAAGAAGCCAATACCCAACTAATAAGAATCCTGAATTTATCTTAATAGGAAGAAGTAATGTTGGTAAAAGTAGTTTTATGAATACTATTGTAAATAGAAAGAATATGGCAAGAATTTCATCTAGACCTGGAAAAACTAGTACTCTTAATTTTTATAACGTCGATGATAAATTTTATTTTGTTGATGTACCTGGTTATGGTTATGCTGATACTAGTAAAGAAGAAATAAGGAAATTTGGCTTGATGGTAGAAGAATATCTCCAAAAACGTGAAGAATTGAAAAGAGTTTTCTTTTTGATTGACTTAAGACATAAACCAACAAGTGACGATATTATGATGTATAATTTCTTAAAATATTATCAATTACCTGTCACGATAGTAGCTACTAAAGCTGATAAAGTAAGTTCACGTGAAAAAGATAAAAACATAAAATCGATTAGAGAATCATTAGATATGGTAGTAGGTGATGATTTAGTTTTATTTTCTAGTGTAAGTAAATTAGGAAAAGAACAAATTATAGCAATAATAGAAAAATCTTTGAATCTACAAAGAGTAGAATAGAATTAAAAATAAATAAACATAGTGTAAATTTGTGACAGTTTTATACAAATTTACTTTTTTTTTTGAAAAACTCTTTTCAAAAGAGAAATTAAATGATATAACTGAATTAAATTAATATAGATGATAGTTACATAATAGAGGTGATATTATCGACAATGAAAGAAAGAAAGATGTCAGAAAAACTTATGTAATTTCTCTTCTAGCGTTAATTGCAGCAACAGTAGGTGTGAGTATATCGTTCTTGGTTGTTACGTCAAACGTTGATATCAGAAATGAATATACTGGTAATTCTACAATATGGAGTGTCGGTTATAGTGACATAGAAGGTCCTATAATCGAAGGAAATGCTGAAGAATTATCTCCACCAACAGTTGTTAGTAAATCTACAATCTTGAAAGACTTTAGGGTAGCTTTTCATTCAAAAAATGATTCGATTAGTTACACCTTTAAGTTAGGAAACCATGGAGTACTTGATTCTAGGGTTTCGAGTATTGAATATTCTAATCCTTATTGCATAGGCAGTGGTGATAATGAATATGAAGATACACAGATGGTTTGTAGAGGAATAACTATGAAATTAACGTATGAAAATGGAAAAGAAATAGAAGTGGGTGATATCTTAAGGCAAGGCTTGACCGAAAAAGTCAAACTCACAATAACCTATAATGGTGATGGAATGCCTAAAAATCCTGTAACAGTTGAGAATTTATCGGCAACGGTCATCTATGTTCAAGATTAGAAAGGAGAAATAATATAGAGTAGAGAGTTTTTATAATGAAAAGAACAATTAATGGTAAAATAATTGCCATTGTGGCACTGACGGTAGCAGTTATTTGCTTGTCAGTAGGATTTTCAGCACTTGCTAGTCAACTTAAGGTGCGTGGAAACATTTATGTTAACACCCAATGGGGAGTAGAGTTCACTGGACGAATCGTTGAAAGCTTGCAAGGCGAAGCGAGAAGTTATGAGATGCCTGAATTATCTGCAACAGCAGTAAGTGATTATCGCGTATCATTATCTGAGCCAGGTGATTCTGTCACTTATACCTTCGATATTGAGAATACTGGAAAGATAGATGCAAAAATTTCCAATATTCAAAAAGATAAGATGGTATGCAGTGGCTATGGTGAAACACCAGAAGCTGACGCGAGTAAGATGTGTGCTAATTTGAGTTATACATTTACTTATACTTCCAGTGGAAGAAATGTTGCTGTTGGCGATACGTTACTAGCAGGGCAAAAAGAAAATGTCACTTTAAAACTTGAATATAAAGCAAATACAAGTTCTAGTGACACACCTAATAACGATGTTAAAATCACCGGGTTAGGTATTACTATAATATATGTTCAAAAATAAAAATGGAGGAATTAAAAAAATGGAAAGAAAAGAAAATAATGGAAAAGTAATAGCTATAATAGCCTTATTTGTAGCTGTAATGGGATTATCAATTGGTTTTGCAGCATTGTTTACAGAATTAAGTATTACAGGAACTGCTACGGTTACTGGTACTAGTGGCGGTGACGTTTGGAATGTAAAGTTTAAAGAATTAACTAAAACTTTAACTGGTGCTACAGAAGCTTCAGCTGCCGTATTAGATGACACATCTATAACATTTAACTTAAAATTTACTAAACCTGGTGATAAAGCTGAATATAAATTCAAAGTAGAAAATACTGGTATGATTAATGCTATATTAAATACTTACAATGCTGGTAAAGTTACTTGTGCAACTGTTGATAGTGATGCAGCTAAAACTAAAAAAATATGTGATTTAATTAAATATGAACTTAAATATGATACAACTGATACAACAAAAGCTGGTCAAGCAGTAGCACAAAATGATACATTAGATAGTAAACAATCTCGTCCTTTAGTTTTAACAGTTACTTTTGATGAAGGTAAAACTCTAACAGCTGCTGATTTAACAGAAGATGATGTAGTAACAGATTCAATAACTATTAGCTTTAACTACGGACAAGCTGACTAATTAAAATAAGTTGAAATAATTTAAAAGGGAAGGAAGAACTATCTATGGCAAGAAGAAACAAGAGATTGATGATAATAGGATTCTTGTTCATAGCAATAAGTTTTCTATTATTCGGATTTGCTGCCTTATCCTTAAGCTCGGCACTTATGATTAATGGCGTAAAAGATGTTTCAAAACCTAGTTGGGATGTACATATAGAGAATTTGGAAAACGCAGTAAAGTCTGGTTATGCCCAAGAGGTTTTTCCACCTAATTTTAGTTTTACCACTATAAGTAATTTCTCAATAAGTCTAAAAAATCCTGATGATAGTATAGCTTACAGCTTTAAGGTAATTAACGATGGTGAATACGATGCTAAAATTAGCAATATAAATGTTTCACAACCAAGTTGCATTGGTAGTGGTTCTAGCGCTAATAGTGATGCTATTAATGTATGTAACAGTATCGTTTATAACTTAAAGTATAAAAATGGTAAGACTGTAAATATCGGTGATTTGCTGGAATCTGGAAAAACACAAGAATTGATTCTTACTGTATCTTATGATGGTAAAAATTTAGTTATGAATAATTTTGTTAATTCTGATGTCACTATCAGTGATTTGAAGATAACAATTACATATTCACAATTGTAGTCAGTATCCTAGGATAAACTAGGATACTGCGCTATAATCTAATACAAAATGTTGAAAAGGGTGAAGAATGTGAAAAAAAGTGAAATTAAAATATTATTTGTTGAAGCTTTTTTGCTAATGGCTTCTCTTTTCAATATATTTGCTTTAAAGAATTTTAATGAATTAACTATTTCTATAGTGCTAATATTTATGTTTTTTTTAGTAGCATTATTACTTGGTGTTGAGAAAGATAATTTTCTTAATCGAAATGATAATCTTTTAACGATTATCATATTTGTGATAAGCTACTATTTATTTATTTATATTGTAGGTATCTTTTCGGGATTCGTCCTTAGTGGATACAGCTTAAGATTGATTAACATAATAAGGAATATTGGGCCTGTGATATTTTACCAAATTTCTAAAGAAATGTTGCGTTATGAAATAAATATAAAAGGTCAAGAAAAAAAATTCTTAATTATATTATCAGCAATTTTGTTTATATTAATAGATGTTAATAGTGTATTATTTATGTATGATTTAGGGGAAAATGCCGATTTAGTTAAATTTATCGAAGTGAGCTTAATCCCTTTAATTGCTGAAAATGTTTTGATGACTTACTTATCTATTAAAGTTGGATATAAATCTACAATATTATATCTATTATTAATGAAAATACCATACTATATTATACCAATAATACCTGATCTAAATGTTTATATTGATATAATATTAAGATTATTTCTACCATGTATGATATTGTATGTGTTTGCGAGAAAACCCAAAAAAAGATCTGTTAATGAAGAGCGTAGGAAAAGTAAATATTCTATTGTTTGGTATGGATTAACATTAGCGTTTTTATTGGTAGTAGTTTATTTGACGTCTGGATTATTTAAGTACTATGCACTTAGTATTGGTTCAGGATCAATGTCTCCTAATATCGATAAAGGTGATGTTGTTATAGTAAAAAAGACAGATAATTATGGTAGTTTAAAAGTGGGCGACGTATTGGTTTATGAGAAAAACGATCGAGTAATAGTTCATAGAATTACTAAAATTGTTAATGATAATAATAAATACGTTTTTAGTACCAAGGGTGATGCTAATAATGCAGAAGATGCTTATCCTATCTATGAGGAAGATATAATAGGAAAGGTACAATTCAAGATAATATTAATTGGATGGCCTACAGTATGGATAAATGAATTTGTTAATGGATAAATAGGAGGTTGAATTTATGAGAAATGTTGAGGAAAATAAGAATTTAAAATTATTAGCACAATTTTTTCTTATAGTTTTCGTAGCACTTTTATGCCTTGTGTTCATCTATTTTGGTATTTCGAGTAGGGAACAGAAGAGTGTTAGTTTTAGCGAGCAGGGCGATGCCGATTATAGGGTTTATTTAAAAGAAAATGATTACTATCAGACTCCGTATTTGGAAAAGGGAATGTCATATGTAGCAAGTCTTATTGATTATATTAAGATAGATTTTAACTATAATTTAAATAGTAGTCGTGAGTCAAATCTTAACTATAAATATAGAATTGATGCACAGCTTATTATTACTGAGCGTGGTAATGAGAATGCTGTATTGTACCTTGAAGATATTCCAATTAAGGAAGAGGTTGTCGGTAGCGAAAAGTTAAATGCAGCTATAAATGAGTCTATAAATATTAAGTATGATGATTATAATGCTAAGGTAAATAGTTATAAACAAAATTATTCTTTAAGTGTTAGTAGTAAATTGATTGTAAAAATGCACATAGAAGCTGATGGAAATTCAGAAGGAATTAATGATTCGGAATTTAATTCAGAACATGATATGACCGTTTCAATACCGCTATCTGAACAGACTTTGGAAATAATGTTTGATTCTAATGGTATTAATGAACGTTGGCAAATACAACAATATAGTAATTTTAATCCTATTAATTACATTTATTTAGCTATTGGAATAATATTAGCTATTGTATCACTTATTTTGATAGTAAAAGTTGTATCTTATTTGTATAAGAGAAGACAAGGTGAATCTGAGTATACAAGAATTAAAAATAAAATCTTGAGAGAATATGATAGATTAATTGTAGAAACGAAAGAGATTAAAGATCAAAAGAAT
The DNA here is from genome assembly GCA_947623975.1 of uncultured Bacilli bacterium. GTDB lineage: Bacteria > Bacillota_I > Bacilli_A > RF39 > UBA660 > RUG13868. The sequence goes on along the minus strand of CANQHY010000003.1, from coordinate 3,838 downwards.
TATCGTAGTGAAATAATTGTTAATAGTTTCGATGAGTTGTTAGATGCTAGAGATAATCTTGAAGTTCCAATACTTTTCTATGAGGATTACAATCAAAAATCTTCAACATTTATGGTTATTGATGGAAGTCATGTATATAAGTACAAAATAACTGATAAAAAATACTAATTTAATAATATTTAGTTTTTAGGCTACCAATGTATTGTTGGTAGCTTTTTTAGATAAATATACTAATTTAAAACTATCTTTTTATAGTAATAAAGAAAATTAACTAAAATAGAAAAATGAATAGCTATAAAGCCTTTTAAAAGGTAAATTTATTTTTTTAGTATTAATCATCTTACCTAAATATAAATTAATCATATTATACATTAGGTGATTTATATGAAATTTTCTGTTATTGATGATGATAATTTTGATATATATGTTAATAATAAATATTTAGATTTTAATAATAGTGATGAACAATCACTTTATGATTATTTAAAAAAAATATTAATTAATATTAAAAAGAAATATGCAGTTAATATATTTGGTTTTTATGAGGTTGATATATATAAGATTTGTAATATAGGTACTTTATTACGATTTAATAAAAAAGATGATGATGATTTCATATATAAGACGATTGATTTAAAAATAGTTGAACATGATACTGATGAGGTTTATTTAAGATTTGATGATTACTTTTTAATAAAAGATTATAAAAATATTAAATGTTTTGATAATAATTATTATATAAGGGCAAGTAGTATTGAAAATGACGATGTGAATCGTCTATTGGAATTTTTTGATATTTCTATCGATGAGAGACTAGCAGATATTTCGTATATATAGTCTTTTTAATTTTTAATTTCTCTGTTATAATATAGGGGAATTGAGGTGGTAATATGAAATTACCTACAGTAGCATTAGTAGGAAGACCTAATGTTGGTAAAAGCACGATATTTAATAAAATAGTTGGAGAGAAGATTTCTATTATTGAAGATACTCCTGGTGTTACTCGTGATAGAATTTATAGCGAAGCTAGTTATCGTGACTATAAATTTAATGTAATCGATACTGGTGGTATTGATGCTTCAAATGAAAGTTTTAACGATAATATTAAGATTCAAGCTATGATTGCTATTGATGAAGCTGATGTAATACTTTTTATTGTCGATGGTAAAGAGTCTATTACTAGTAATGATCTTCTAGTAAGAGATATGTTAAGAAGTAGTGGTAAGCCTGTTATAGTAGTAATTAACAAGGTTGATAATAAAAAAACGCAAGAAAATATTTATGATTTTTATGAACTTGGTTTTGATACATATCTTCCAGTTAGTGGAGAGCATGGCATAGGGTTCTTTGAACTGTTAGATGAAATTGTTAAACATTTCCCTAAAAAAGATTATTTTAAAGAAGATAATAGATTAAAATTTTCGGTTATTGGTAGACCAAATGTTGGTAAGAGTAGCTTGATTAATGCCCTTCTTAATGAAGAAAGAGTGATAGTAAGTGATGTTGCCGGTACAACTAGGGATGCTGTTGATACTGTACTTAAATATAATGATGAAGAGTTTGTAATTATCGATACTGCTGGTATGAGAAAAAAAGGTAAGATTTACGAAAATATCGAAAAATATAGTTATATGCGTAGTATGAAAGCTATTGATAGAAGTGATATTTGCCTTTTAGTAATAAATGCTGAAGAGGGTATTATTGAACATGATAAACATATTGCAGGTTATATTTTAGAGAAGGGAAAAGGTCTTATTATTGTTGTAAACAAATGGGATAAAGTAAGTGATCCTAATATAAAAGAATATATTAAAAAAATAAGAAATGAATTTCAGTTTTTAAGTTATGCACCTGTCGTATTTACGTCTGCTTTGACCAAAAAGAGAATTCATACAATTATGCCAGAAGTATTAAAGGTTAGTGAAAATATAAAAAGGGAAATAAGTACTAATGTTTTAAATGATGTTATAAACGATGCTTATATGCTAAATATACCTCCTTCTTATAAAGGAAAGCGCCTTAAAATTTATTTTACTAACCAGTCGGGTGTAAAACCACCAAAATTTACTTTTCATGTTAATAATAAAGGATTGGTTCACTTTTCTTATCAAAGATATTTGGAAAACAAATTAAGAGAAAATTTTGAATTAGAGGGAACACCTATTGTATTACAATTTAAGAATAGGAGTGAGTAATATGATTTTTAATTTATTTGGTAATTCTAATAAAACTAGTGTCGATCCAAATAAGGAATTGGAAGGATTACTAAAGGCAAAAGATATGTTAGACCAAAGGTTTCAACAAAAACTTATGTCTAATGAAACATATCTACAAAAAGCAGAAGAGTTAAGACGTAAAATAGAGAAATGTAGAAAAAAAATAGGAGAATGACAAACCAAAATATAACCTTTTACATATAATTATGTAGGAGGTTTTTATGTTTGGAGATTCCTTTTTTAAGAAAGTAGAGAATAAGACTAATGTCGACAAAGATACTATACTTTCTTTAGCTTCAAAATTACAAAATACTAACATGAAAGATGAAAAGGTACTTAGTGAATTGGTGGACGATATTTCTAATTTAACTGGTAGAGAGGTAAGCCCTGAAAAGAAGAAGAAAATAGTTGAAGCAATAGTTAAGGATAACGTTCCTAAAGACTTAAATAATATGTTATAAAAAATTAATATTAAATTAATATAAGAGATTAAAAGTGAATAAAATTTAATCTTTTTTATTTATAAGTAAAGTTTGTTAAAAATAATTTATCTAGTTTACAAAAGATTATAATGCAGCTGCCTGGAAAGTATAAAGAGGTATTAACTCTGTAAAAAAACATATGTTTAAAAAAAAATATCATCTAGTTAAATTTAACTAGATATCGCTTAAAAATTAATATGATGGTAGTGATTAATTATATAATTTTTGATATAATAAATGCAGATGAAAAATATTGAATATTATATAAAATATTTGTATTTGTCTGTTATGATGAACTTGACTACAACTAAAAAATTTTTAAATTATAATCATTTTAAGGAGGCAATGGATGGATACTTTAGAAAAATATACCGAAAAAACTTTTAATGATATCAAACACATTAATGAGTTTGGAAATGAATATTGGGAAGCACGAGAATTGATGCCCTTGTTAGAATATAGTAAATGGGAAAATTTTCATAAAGTTATTAAACGTGCAATGGTTGCTTGTGAAACTAGTAATAACAGTGTTAATGATCACTTTCCTGAGTTCAGGAAACCGATAGTAGGCGGAAACGGCAATATTCAATATGTCATAGATTATCATTTATCAAGATATGCTTGTTATTTAATAGTTCAAAATGCAAATCCTAGAAAAAGATCAGTAGCTTTAGGTCAGACTTATTTTGCAATTCAAACAAGAAAGCAAGAAATTAATGAGTTAGAATATTCAAAATTATCAGAAGATGAAAAAAGATTATATACTAGAATTCTAGTTAACAACAAAAATAAATATCTATTTAAAACTGCCAAAGAAGCAGGGGTAGAAAATTTTGGTAAATTCAATAATTATGGATATAAAGGGCTTTATAACGGGGAAACAGCAAAACAAATAGCAAAACGTAAAAATATAAAAGAAAATGAAGACATTCTTGATTATATGGGGAGTGAAGAATTAGGTGCAAATTTATTCCGAATTACTCAAACTGAAGCTAAATTAAAAAAGGACAATATAGATAATGAAGATGATGCTTGTATAACTCATTATAATGTAGGAAAAACGGTTAGAAAAGCAATTGAAGAACTTGGTGGTAATATGCCTGAAACACTGCCTACTCCAGAAAAATCCATAAAGGAACT
>CANQHY010000002.1 GCA_947623975.1 uncultured Bacilli bacterium | reverse complement strand
GTATAAAGGAATAATGATATTACATTACAGTAGGGAGTCTAAAAACATTCAAAAAGAAATTATTGATGAAGTAGTAATAAAAGACGATAGTGAAAATGAAAATCTAGATAAAGATAACGATAATGATAACGAGGAAAAAAATATTAAGAATATCGATTTCAAAAAATTAAAATCGATTAATAGTAATGTTGTCGGCTGGATTGAAATACCTGGTACTCATATCGATTATCCAATACTACAGGCAACTAATAATAATTATTACTTAGATCATGATATTTATAATAATTATAATATTTATGGATCTATTTATCTTAATTCTAAAAACAATTCCGATTTTACTGATTTAAATACTATAATTTTTGGGCATTATACTTATTCTACAGAAATGTTTGGCGATTTGAAAAAAATATATGACGAAGATATAAGAGATATTTCTATTAATATCTATACTGAACAAGCTAAATTAACTTATACATTATATTCCATGTATGTTACTTCTGAAACTGATGAAGAACCGCTCAATATAGACAACTCATTTTTTCAAAAGAATGCTTTTAACGAAGAGAACATAAGTCAAGATAACATAAAAACACTTACGCTATCAACTTGTTATACTGATGATTCTAAAAGAATAATTTTACATGCATATAGAAATATATGATAATGATAAATAAAACTCTAGAACAAATAAAATATTAGATGAGGAAAGGAATGATTAGAAATGAAAAATAACTTAAAAAAACTCAAAATCAATAAAAAAGTTAAGTCATTTGGTTTTGTAGCACTTTTCGTTTTAGTGGCAATGCTAGTTATACCAATCATGTCTGCTTTTGCTGATGCTACTCCTAAGTTTTATTTCGAGGCCATCTCAAATGATGCAAATGAGACAACAGTGGATTTAAATCACTTAAACCGTGGCGACGAATTTAAACTCAATGTAATGCTTAGCGATGCTATTAATTTTCAATCAATGAGTTATACAATTGTTTATGATAATACAGCATTTGAATACATTGGAAAAGAGGTCTTTAGTGATACATCTAGTAGTGGAGAAGAAAAAGTAACCACAGCTAGTGCTAATCTTACCGATCAAACAAATCCTAATTTAGGACTAGTCTCTTTTAGTGTTGCTGTATCACCAAAATATGAAAATAATTACAGTTATAGTGGAAAAATTGCCACGATAATATTTAGAGTAAAAAATACTGCTAGGAAAGATTATCAGTTTGAATTTAGAACTGGTAGTACAAATGGAGCTTTAGATACTAATATAAAAAGGTTAGTTCAAGCAAGTAGCATATCTCCTGATGGTGAATATAGTAAAGCTGTATATCAAAATTTAAATATTGAAACTGAAACAATAAGTGCTTTTGTCGAAGTGCCAACAAATTCATTCAGTATGTCAGTTGATAATCACTTAGAGATGATCGTAGATGATGAATTAGAACTTAAGGTTACACCTGATAATCCTGATACTACAGTTTTAGAAAATTTAAGTGTTGTTAGCAATCAGAAAGATTTTGTTGATTTTATTGACGGAAAAATAGTAGCCAAAAAGACAGGAAATGCAATTTTGACTGTATATGCCTATGGTAGTAGTAAGACTATTAGCGTTAATGTTACTAATCCACTTAAAAGATTATATTTCGATTCTGATAATATAACGATTAAAGGCTTATCTAAAAATGAAAAATTAACAGTTAATATGGAACCTTTAAATCCTGACGATAAGAGCTTAGAATGGGAAAGCTTAAATACTGATGTTTTAGATGTTGATCAGTTAGGAAATATTACTGTTAAGAAAGCAGGCGATGCTGTTGTTCGTGTAAAATCTTTAGCAAATCCAAGTATTTCGACGGAAATTACGGTTCATGTAATAATACCAGTAACTAATGCTTCTATTAACAAGGAGAATTTAAATCTTGTAAAAGATGGAACAGATGATATTATTATCACTTATGAGCCAAATGTAGTAGAAACTGATGTTACTTGGACTTTTGAAGATAATGGTATAGCAATTATTGAAGAAGAAAAAAAGGAAGCTGGAAAGTTTACTGCAAAAATCAAAGCTCTAACCAAAGGAAATACTAAATTAAAGGCAAAATTAACAAATTGTGATGATGATGTTAATTGTGAGTTTGTTGTTAATATAAATGTTAAGGTTCAACTTGAGTCTATTAAGATTCAAAAGGATGGCAAGGATGTTACTGAGATTGAATTATACCCAAATGAGAAAGTTAACCTAACTGTCTCTGTTTATCCACTTGATGCCGATTTACCAACAGATAATCCAGTATGGACATCTAAATTTGGAAATGTTACTGTTTCTAATGGCGTTGTAACGGGGGTAAATAAAGACACTACTGATACAGTTACTGTAAGTTATGGTGGCTTGGAAGCAACAGTTGATGTAAAAGTTAAAACACCAATTGAAGGAGGAAATTTATTACCAGCAGAAGATGTCAACTTAATTACTGATTGCAGTAGTAGTAAGGGGATTTGTGAAAAGCAATTATCTGTAGTTTTCTTCCCTGATACAGCCGATGAAAAGCCTACTGTCACCTGGGGAATTAAAGAAGGAAGCAGTAATGATGTTGTTAGTGTTAGTCCATCTGGTTTAGTAAGAGCACTAAAAGCAGGTGATACTACTGTAACTGCTACTTATACGACAATTACTGGCGACACAATAGTTTTAGAAAAAAATGTACATGTTACAGTTGCCTTAGAAAATATTCATTTTGAAAAAGAAAGTTTAACAATTCATCGAAATAATACCGCAAAATTACCAGATCTTGTAATTGAACCAAGTGATGCAACAGTAGCTATGGACGATATAGTGTATACTTTTGATGATGAGTTTATAAATCTTGACAATGGAATAATTACAGCACTTAAGAAGGGTACAGTTACATTAATTGCAAAACTTGGTAGCTATACGGCAGCATTGAATATTATTATTGATGTTCCTGTCGAAGATTTTGTAGTTAAAAATGCCGATGAAGAAATAACTAGCCTAATTATTCCGAGAAATTCATCGACTGTATTGACTGTTGATGTCAGTCCTAGTGATGCCTATTTTGAAGATGTATCATTTGGAATTGTAGAAGGACAAAGAGATGATGTTATTTCTATTAATGCAACTACTGGTGCAATAAATGCTCTACAAAAAGGTAAGACTAAAGTTTTTGTAAAAGTAGGTGAAATTACAAAAGTTATTGAAATAGAGGTAAATGTTCCTGTCGAAAGTTTTACTGCTGTAGAAAATATGGAAATTTATAAAGGTGAAAATAATAAAACTTTAATTTCTACGATGATTAAACCAGCTGATGCTGATTTTACTACGATTACTTGGGAAAGTGATAATGAAGAAATTGCAACAGTAGATGATGCCGGTTTTGTAACAGGACACAAAGAGGGAACAGCTAATATTACCGGTACTTTAGGTAATGGTATGAAAGTTGAAATCTTAGTAACTGTCAAAGGTATTCCACTTAATGATATAAATATTGAAGTATTAGAAGAGATTCTAAAAGGAAGAACTACAGTAGTTAAAGTTACACCAGATCCTATTGATTCAACAGAATTTGAAAATATTGAATACGAAAGTGATGATACTAGTATCTTTACTGTAGACCAAGATGGCATTATTACAGCTCTTAAAGAAGGAAAAGCTACACTAACAGTGCGTGTAGGTGAAATTACTAAGGAAATAGAAATTACAATTAAAGAAATTCACGCTGAAAGTTTATCGGTTTATGTTGAAGAAAATAGCTTAAAAGTGGGAGAAAGTATTGTTATAACACCATATGCTAATCCTAAAGACTGTACCGATCAGTTAACTTATACTTTTGAGGTAAGTGATGAAAATATTGCAACAATCGATGAGAATGGTGTTATAACCGGTGTTAGTGCTGGTAATGTTACAGTTACTATAAAAGCTGATAATGGTCTTACTACGACAACAGAAATTAAAGTTGTTGAAAATAAACCTGTTGTAAGTCCTGATACGAAAGTTAATTCTCCAATACCTTATGTGGTTATATCATTTATCTCTTTAGTTGGTATTGCCGTATTTGCTTATAAAAAGTGGAGAATAGAAAAATAGTAAAGAATTATGAAGAAATACTTGATTTTTGTCTTAATTTCTTTTTTCCTTTCTATACTAAATGTAAATGCTTTTGAACTACCTACTATTACTGTAGGTAGTTCCTCTAGTTATATTGGGGAAAAAGTAATCATTCCTATTACAATTGAAAATAATAGTGGCTTTAATTATTTAGGAGCTAAAATTAGATACGATTCTACTAAATTAGAATATGTTAGTAGTACTCTTAAGGGATTTGATAAAGCTTATATGAAGGGGCTCGAAATTAATAATTATAAAACTATAACGCTTTATGCTTTGACTGCAACAAATGAGTTAACTATTGACGATAATGGCGTTATTGGTGAAATAGAGTTTAAAGTAATAGCAGATAATCTAGAAAATATTCCTATAGAAATTACCATTGATAATTTTGGTAAAGGTGAAGATGAAGATATCGAAATTAAAAGCAATAATGGCAACGTTAAAGTTTTAAAACATGGTGTTATTGGTGAAAAAGAAGATTTATCAGAAAAAATTCCCGAAAATAATGATGGCAATGTAACTTGGCAAAGTTCTAACGAAGATGTTGCAACCGTCGATGAAAATGGCAACGTAACCTTTAAAGGCGATGGGGATGCTATAATCGAAGCGGTCGATAAAGAAGGAAATACCATTTACCAAAAAGAGTATAAAGTTGACTCTAAAAAAGACAAAGAGAATTCTAAAGAGTCTAATAATATATATCTTTGTATTGGGATTCCTTTAGTTCTTGTTACCTTGTTTCTATGTATTATCTTTTTGATAAAGAAAAAAGGTAAGTGAATAAAAATAATTATGCAAAAAAGAAGTAACTGAAGAGTTGTTTCCTTTTGTAGGTTCTTTGTCAAATAGTGTCGGTAGACAATAAAATTAATAAATGAATTAAATTGTGAAGGATGATGAAAGTCATCCTTTAATAATGCCTTTAATTAAGAATATTCTAGATATAAAATGATCAAATTTTTTATAACCGAAAGCAATTCTTTTAAGAGTTTTAATTAAGTTATTTGTACCCTCTATAATGCCGTTGTTTATATCATATTTAAATGAGTTTTCTATATATTTTATATTTTTTCTATATAGTTTTAAAGATTGTTTCATTTTATTAGAAAGATTATTATTTGGATGGTTTATGATTGATTTAAATTCATTAAAGTCTCTATTATGAATCGAATTTATAATTCCTTGATAACATTCATAGGTAGCTTTAAGTTCTTTATTAGTATTTATCATAAAAGCAACATTTCCTTTTGTGATATATTTTTGTTGAAATGTTTATTATAATATTTGATATCCGATAGTTCATTTTCATTTTTAAGAATAAGTTTCCACAAGTCTTTCATTTTATTATAGTGTTTATTATTTTTTTTACATAAGAAAACCCTTGCTGAATTTAAGGCGACATAAGCTTGAGTAATAATATGAAATCTATCAATAACGATGTTTGCATTTTTAAATAGTTTCTTTGCTAAAAAGATATAACCAGTATAGAAATCTGTAGAAATAAATTTTACAGAATCTCTTTGAGTTTTGGAATACCTTCTAAAATATTTTTCTAAGTCTCTAGATTTTCTAGAATCTTGGATATCAAATATATTACCAGACTGATTATCGACAATAATAAAAGCCATTTTACCTTTAGTATCTTTTGTAGCTTTAAATTCATCCCAATTCATATATTTAGGTAAAGACGAATGCCTTAATACATTATGAGAAGATATTTCATTTAATTTTCTATCAATTTTAGAAACAGAAACATCTAATCTTTTAGCTATATCTTTTTCGCTTTGTTTTTCCATAAGTTCTAAATTAATTTGCAATTCTGTATTTTTAGAAATATTTTTATTTCTATCAACTAAAGAGGTTTCAGTGACAAAGGTATTGTGACAGTTTTTACAAAAGAATCTTTGCCTATGTAAAATTAATCTTGTTAAGCAATTACCTTGTTTAGGGATTTTAACAATACAATTTTTTCTAAATCCCCATTTAATAATATCGTTATGAGATTCATTAACAATTCCACAATGAGGGCAAGAATTTGGATTATAGGAAAGAAAAGCTTCGATGATCTTATAATTTTTATCATTAATTACCTTATTTTGTATATTATTTGTGTTAATAAATTTAATATATAATTATTTGTAGACATAAGTTTGGTTCCTTTCAATGTTTTTTTGGTTAATTACATTGTATCAAATTTATGTCTTTTTTATATATTAAAAAACAGTGTTGTGAAATTTTCACCAACACTATTTATTACAGAATCTTTTAAAATCATCTTTTTGTTTATTATTATTATCAAATTCTAATGATTTTTATTTACTCAAAATATATTTTGTATTGACAAAATAATTAACCCCAAGGTATTTTGACAAGTATATCAAAATTGCCTAAGGGGGTATCGTTTTATATCAATATTCAAAAAAGTTCGAATAGAAACGTCAATGGAGCGAATGATAAGAGGGGGTTAAACCTTTTATCCAAATTAAATAAATATCTAATAAAAATTCTATGACAATATAGTAATTTATTGGTATTTATAATATAATTATGTCAACTGATGCTAGCAAAGGAGGTCATTATGTTAGAAAATAGTGATAAATATTTTGAAGTACTAAATGATATTAAAAGGACTTTAATAACAACTAGGAATAAAATAGCTGAAAGTGCTAATAAAGACCTAATTTTAACGTATTATAATATCGGTTTAAAATTAATTGAAAATAATAAATGGGGAACATCTTTTATTGATACTTTAGCAAAAGATTTAAAAATAGAGTTTCCTACAATTAAAGGTATGTCAGCGAGAAATTTAAGATATATGCAAAAATTTGCTAGTGAATTTGATAATGATGAATTTTTGCAACATGATGTTGCAAAATTGCCTTGGTCTTCAATTACAACTATTATGGATCAAGTAAAAGACAAAGAACAAATAAATTGGTATGTTAAAGAATCAATAAATAATGGTTGGGCAAGACCTGTTATAATTCATCAAATAGCAAGTAAGTTATATGAAAGACAAGTTCTTTTAGAAAATAAAATCACTAATTTTGATGAAACTTTACCAACACCTAATAATGAACAAGCAAAAGAATTATTAAAAGACCCTTATATTTTCGATTTTATAACTGCTGATAAAGATGTGAAAGAACTGGATATTGAAAGAGAATTAACTACTAATATTACTAAGTTATTATTAGAACTAGGTAATGGATTTGCCTTTGTGGGAAGACAATATCATTTAGAAATAGAAAATGAAGATTATTATATTGATTTATTGTTTTATAATTTGAAAGTTAGAAGTTATGTGGTTATAGAATTAAAGACAACTGAGTTTAGACCAGAATATGCTGGTAAATTGAATTTTTATTTAAGCGCTGTAGATAAATATGTTAAAGATGAAAATGATAATCCAACCTTTGGTATATTACTTTGCAAAGATAAAAAGAAAATAACTGCAGAACTCGCTTTGAAAGATATAAATAAACCTATTGGTGTAAGTGAATATAAAATATTATCTGAAATACCTGAGTTTTTAGAAAACACATTGCCAAGCATTGAGGATATAGAGAAAAGATTAGTGGAAAATTCAAAATGAATCTAAATATTAATAAGGTAAAAATTTTTGTAACTATCCAACCAGAAAATGTAGGAGAAGTTAGAAAAGTAATATCTAAATTAAAAGAAACGCATCCATATGAAGAACTAGCAATAGATATTGTGTTTAGATAATCGTAAAAATTACTAAAATATAACCACTTTAATTGATTTTGTCAATTTACAAGTGCGTTTTTATTTTGTCAAATAAATTTTAAATAAAAGAAAACTCACACGAGAGTGTGAATAGACTGTTGACAAAGTAAGAATTTGTTAATATTTTTCACTGGAACTAAAAAACTAAATTGTGTGTAATTTATTTAGATACAGCAATTTCTCTTTATGTAAATGGATGGGTTAGAGGTTTTAGTGAATTTGATTACACCTTACCATGGCGAGTATTTATTCACAATATTATGTCTTCTTTGGATTATTACTATATTAGCAATATCAGTATATTTCTATTATTTAGTAAAGACGCCACTTAATAAATACTTAAAGAAAGATATATTAGAACTTATTCATAATTAAGATTAGAAAAAACAACGTTGCAATGATAATTTTTAGACACTTATTATTTATAAAAAATTATTTGTTTTTATAAATAAAACATCTTTAAAATACATACTATTTTATAGGTGAGTACAAGTGAAAAGATTTATTGTAGTAGCAGTAGTATTGTTATCATTATTAATGTGTTGTGAAAATGTTTTTGCAGTAACGGATACCGCAACATCATCAGTGGTAATAGATATGGATAGTAAGCGAATTCTTTATGCTAAAAATAAAGATGAAAAAAGGCTTATCGCATCTATTACGAAAATAATGACTTCAGTTATTGCAATAGAAAATAAAAATTTGGATGATGTTGTCGTTGTTGGCGAAGAGGTTCTTCCTATGTACGGATCTAATATATATATCGAGGTTGGAGAAAAACTTACTTTGCGTGATCTTTTGTATGGTCTTCTTTTGCGAAGCGGAAATGATGCGGCTGTTGCTATTGCTACTTTTGTTGGTGGCGATGAGAAAAATTTTGTGAAAATGATGAACGAAAAAGCCAAACAATTAGGAATGAATAATACTGTTTTTAATAATAGTCATGGATTAGATGAAGATACAAAGAATTATTCGACAGCTTACGATATGGCTCTTTTATCGAGCTATGCTAATACTTTAATGGAGTATTGTGAAATTACTGGTACTAGAAAGTGGAAAGTTTCGACCAACAATAAAACTTATCTTTGGTATAATCGCAATAAACTACTTTCACTTTACAAATATGCTACTGGTGGAAAAACAGGTTATACACCTAAGGCCGGAAGAACGTTAGTAACGACAGCTAGCAAAAATAATCTTAATTTGACTGTAGTAACTTTAAACGATAACAATGAATATACAACTCATGAAAGCTTGTATGAATATGCCTTTTCAAAATATGAAAATGTCTTACTTATTGATAAAAATAATTTTACAGTCGATGATTTCTTTTTCGATGGTGAAATATATGTCGAAAACAGTTTTTCTTATCCGCTTACAAAAGAGGAAAAGGCTCTTACTAAAACTATTGTGGACATTTACAAATTAGAAGGGTACGAAGATAATGAAAAAATAGGGGAAGTAAGTGTTGTTTTGGAAGATGAAGAACTATATAAAGAAAATATTTACGTCAGACTAAAAAAAGAAAAAAAAGAGGGGATACTTTCGAAAATTATTAACTTTTTTAAAGGATTGTTTGGCTTATGATGAATAAATTGTGGGCCTTATTTGTAATTGTTGGTATTATTTTTTCACTTGTTACTGGAAATGCCGATATTATAAATAAAGAAATAATTAATTATCCTAGCGAAATTTTAAATATATTTTTATCAATGTTGCCTTTAATGGTAATTTGGAGCGGTATTATGAATATTGCTAAGGAAGCAGGAATATTAAAAAAAATTTCTCATTTTATGCGTCCTTTTTTTAAAATAATTTTTCCTGAAATCCCATCAAACCATGAATCTCTTGATTATATTGCTTCAAATTTAACTATAAATATGTTGGGTATTCACAATGCTTCGACACCATTTGGATTAAAAGCTATGAAAAGTTTAAATGAACTGAATAAAAATAAAGATGAGGCTTCACGTAGTATGATTACTTTTCTTGTACTAAATACAAGTGGTGTTACTATAATTGCCACCGATATTATTGCAATTAGGAGTATGTATGGTTCTATCAATCCTTCAGAAATATTAATGGTTACTATATTGGGCACCATTATAACGACGGTAGTAGCACTTATTCTCGATCGTCTTTTTTATAAGTTTAGGAGAAAATAATAATGAATTTAATAAAAATTGGAAATTATTTAATACCGATAGTTGTCTTGTTTATAATTGTTTATGCCCTGAAGAAAAAAGTTAAAATATATGATAGTTTTGTTGCCGGGGCTAAAGAAGGATTAGAAATTGCTATGTCTATTCTTCCTTTTCTTGTAGCTATGCTTTTTGCTACTGACATTTTATTAAAAAGTGATATTTTAAATAGAGCTTTTGATTTATTTACTCCAATCTTAAACATTATTAAAATACCAAAGCAGATTCTTCCAATGTCATTAATTAGACCAATATCTGGCAATGCTTCTTTTGCTGTTATGATTGATCTTATTAAAAGCTATGGACCAGATTCTTATATTGGTCGTATTGCATCCGCTATTCAAGGTTCTACGGATACAACTATTTATGTTATATCTTTATATTTTGGAAGTATTGGAATAAAGAAAATAAAATATTCACTTTGGGTTGGGCTTCTTACTGACTTAGTTTGCGTTATTACCAGTGTAATTTTAGTTTCAATTGTTTTTGGATGTTTTTAATGTTATAATTTCTCTAGGTGATTTGTATGGAACGTTTACAAAAAGTTATTGCTAATAGTGGTGTTACGTCGAGAAGAAAGGCAGAAGAACTGATTCTTGCTGGAAAAGTAAAAGTTGATGGTAAAGTTGTTTTGGAACTTGGAACTAAAGTTAGTGAAAAAGCTAAAATTGAGATAGATAATGTTTTAATTACTCGAGAAGACAAGGTCTATTATCTTCTTAATAAACCTCGTGGTGTTGTGACTACTACGAAAGATGAACATCAAAGGAAAACTGTAGTTGATTTAATTGAAGGAGAAGATAAAAGAATCTATCCTGTTGGAAGATTAGATTATGATACAACAGGAATAATTTTACTTACTAATGATGGCGAACTAGCTAACTTGCTTATGCATCCGAAAAACGAAATAGAAAAGGTCTATATTGCTAAAATAGAAGGAATAATTTCTCCAGTTGATTTAATGAAACTTAAAAATGGTGTAATAATAGATGGTGTTAAAACTAGAAAAGCCAAAGTTAAACTTAAAAGAAATGATAAAATTAATAATAGTTCAATTGTCGAACTTACTATCCATGAAGGAAAAAATCATCAAGTTAAGAAAATGTTTGAAGCGATTGGTTACAATGTTTTAAAACTAAAAAGAGAACGTATTGCCTTCCTAGATCTTACGGGACTTAAATCAGGAAAGTACCGAAAATTAAATCCAAAAGAGGTTAAAAGATTATATTCTCTAACCAACAATAATTAGATTTAGTCAAAAAAAAAGACTGAGTCTTTTTTATTCTTCTGTCTCGACTGCTCCAGTAGGGCATCCTTCTTTTGCTTCAACGACTGCGTCTTTATTATTATCTTCAACTTTTTCAACCTTCGCTTCGGCATACCCATCATCGTTAAAATCAAAAACATCAGGGCAAGTTGCAACACAAGCACCACAACCTATACATAAATCTTTATTAACTTTTGCTTTCATTTAAATCTTTCCTTTCAATAAAAATTATACAATAGTAGAGATTTATTTACAATTATATTTTGACACATTTTGACAATTTTAGAAGAGGGAAATATTTTTTTTAATAATGATATATGGTAAAATATCATTAGAATGAGGTGGTTACTATGGAGAGGCGCTCGGATAAATATGCTCAAGGAGAAAAACATACTAGAGTTAAAAAAAATGAGCATTTATACGATGAATTGAATAGTAAAATTGGCTATGAAGAAATAACTGATATTGATACAGAGACAGAAGTTGATTTATCATCTCTTAATTTGCATAAACCTAAACGCGAAGATTATCAAAAAATAAAAGAATATAAAGATATGTGGTTAGAATCTGATAAAAAAGAAAAACAAGGGATAAAAGAAGAAAATAAACCAAAAACTTTTGATATTAATTTAGTTTTAGAAGAAGCTAAGAAGAATAGAGTAATTGATGACGAATTAGAGAAAAAACGAAAGTTGAATGGCGAAGAATACAATGTTTTATCTAATTTAAATAAAAAGTATTTAAATAACGATGATTTAAAAGAGGATGATAGTGACGATCTTAAAGAGTTGATTAATACTATAGCATCTAAAACTTTAGTTAGTGATGATGAAGAAAAAGAATTATTGAGTGAACTTTTGGCTACTACAATCGACATAAAATTAGAAAGTGAATTATCTAAAGATGATATAAATAAATTATATGAACTTAATGATGATGAAAAAGATACCAATAAAGAAACAGACGATGGAGAGAAAATGGATAATTCCTTTTATACACATTCAATAGAGTTGTCCAAAAAAGATTTATTGCGTGACGATGAGGTCGATACCGATGAAGAACCTTCTAATAAATTAAAAATTTCTTTTTTAGTTATTATTATATTAGTAGTTCTTCTAATGATAGCATATTTTGTCTTAAAACACTTTGGAATAGCTTTTAATTAGTTATCTTGCGATAACTTCTTTTCATATACTTAATTAGGTGATTCTTTTGTTAAAAAAACATAAGTTATTAATAATAAATCTCCTTCTTCTTTTTTTAGTTATTTTTAATATTTCGTTCATAAATAATTCAACATCTGACAAAATAGTCGATTATTCGACAATGTTAGCTAGTAAAATAACTAAGTATGTAGTAACAAAAGTCTATGAAAAGGGGGAATTTAGTTTAGAACAGGACAAGATTTATGAAATAATGAAAGATAATAATGGTCAAATAAAAACAATTACTTATAATACTGAAGAAGTTAATGTTCTACTTTCTAAAATAAGTGATAGAATTTATGAGATGTTTGACAAAATTGAAAGTGGTGATATAAAAAATTTAAACATAAGAGAAAATATTCTTACTAATAATAAAAATAATTATAAAAATGGTATTATTTTAGAAATACCTTCGGGGATAGTTTTAAATAATTTTTTGCTTTCTAATTTAGGACCTAAAATACCCGTTAGGATATCTTTTACTGGTGAACTCGAATCCTGTATATCTACTAAAGTAGAAGAATATGGATTAAATAATGCTTTAATATCAATATACGTTAATATTAAAGTAACAGAACAGGTAACATTACCTTTTAAAACAGAAAAAATAGTTATAGAAAATCAAATACCGATAGCAATGAATTTAATAAATGGTGAGATACCAAATTATTATATAGGCAGTTTTGATAAAACGTCTAATATATATAAAACTGCGTAATATAATAAAAAATGTGTTATACTTATTATGGTGATAATATGAAGCATATTTTATTATTAGATAACGAATATGAAATAATTAATGATGAGTTTAATTCTTTTGATTTACAAGAGGTAGAAGGTTTAATTACCGATTATTTTGTGCCCTTCGATTATGTGCTTGGTGATTATTCATATGGGAGGCTTAGACTTAAAGGATTTTATGATGCGAAAAGCAAAAAAGTAACAGAAATAAACAATTTTAACAATCTTGATAACTATCTTTCTAACTTTTGTTCATATAAATGCAAATATTTTGTAATAAAAAAAATAAAAAAAAGTTAATTTAAGTTGAAATGTATTCCAAATATGATAAAATAGTTATATAAGGATAGGGAGGATTAATATATGGATGAAGAAAACAGGATGATGTCAATAGTTTTAGAAGATGGATCAATTGATGAAGTTGAATTCTTACTATCGTTCAAGTTTACAGATAATAATAAAGAGTACATGATATATACAAAGAATGAGACTGATAATAACGGGAATGTAACAATTTATGTAGCATCTATCGATAGACAAGAAGGGCAAGATGCAAAACTTGGCGGTATAGATAGCGAAGATGAATGGACTAGAATTAAGAATGTATTGAAAGAGTTGTCGAAGAATGTTAATTAAATAGAAGACTGGAGGTTATACTATGAATGATGAAAAAGGCATTAGTTCAGATACAATTGTAGTAGATATTAACCCAGATAGCATACATAAAAGGAAGATTGAAAGAAATAGTGGACAATATCCAGCAAAAGTTAAATTGACAGGTAATACTTTTGCTTCCTTGTTTTCTAACGTTGTTAGTAGTGAGATTAAAAAGGTTGTTAAAACTTTAAACGAAAGACTATCCACACAAAGAAAAGCTATTTTTGAAGCTGAAACAAGAAAAGTTGATGAGGAAGAAAATAAAGTAAATGAACAAAAAAAGGAAGAAGAAAATGTTCTTGATTTAGCTTTTCAAATAGAAGAAAGAATTTCTAAAGCTATGAAACCTGATATAGTAAATGCTAGCCTTGAAAAGTGTGGTATCCAATTAACAGAGATTAGAGAAAATCAAGTTAAAGCTGAAAGAAAGGATAATAAAAAGGCTATAATCGTAAAGAGAGTTTTGGCAAAGTACTGTGAAAGACTTGGCTTGCTTAGAGGTTTATATAATAAAAAGCAAGATAAACCTGTCAGCGAACCTAAAATAGAAGAAGAGCAAGTTGGAGCTAATTGGCAAAATTTGTTTGAAGAATTTCAAAATGAATCGAACGATACGAGTACACCAGTGATAGTCGAAAACGAAGATGATGCTCAAGTAAAGATAACTAATGAGGAATTAAAAAGAAGAAACTTAATTTCAGAAATAGGAAAAGAATTGTCGAGAGTTAGGCAACATTTAAGAAATTTTAAAGATGATTCTAAATTGGTTAATAGTTTAAAAGAAAGAGAGTCATCATTACTAAAAATGCTATCAGATGTTATAGATTTCAAATATAAGAGTGACAAAGAGATTGTTATAGAAAAACCTACCGAAATGCAAATGCTGATAGATGAAAAAGTTGGTTATACGGCTCCCCTTACTGAAAATGAATATAGAGAAAAAGCAGCGGATTTAGAGGCGTATTACCAGGATCCAACTGTTGGAGAAAGGATGCATAACTTAATGTTTAAAGATATATTGTTCGGGATGAATGAAAATGCTATGAAAATTGACGAAGCAGAAAGAACTGATGACTATAATAAAGCTCAATTGTCTGGTGCGGTAGATGTAATAGATGTAGATGATCAGAAAATTAATGAAGATGAAAATGTTGAGAAAAATGATGAAATGCTCGATTTGAGATTAGGGGCAGAGACACAAGCAGCATTGTTGTTTCAAAAAAGTTTGAAAGAATGGGCAAATGAGCAAGCTCGTGAATTATATGCGGCAGAACAAAAAGCAAATTTAGTAAATGGAGCAGCTTATCAAGCAAGTTTATTACATAAACAAAATCGCTTGTTAGATGGAGCAAGGGCACAGGCTGATTTGTTATATAAACGTAATCAAAATGTCGATTTGTTGAATGGGGCAAATGAGCAAGCTAGTGAACTATATAAGGCAGGGAAAAATGCAAATCTAGCAGATGGGGCAAGTGAGCAAGCAAGTTTATTATATGAACAAAATCGCTTGTTAGATGGAGCAAAGACACAAGCTGATTTGTTATATAAAAATAATCAAAAAGTTGATTTTTTGAATGAGGCAAGAAAACAAGCAAGTTTATTACACGAACGAAATAGCTTGTTAGATGGAGCAAGCAAACAGGCTAAATTACTACATGGATATAATCAAAAAGTTAGTTTGTTAAACGGGGCAGAAGAACAAGCTAGTATGTTACTTGCTAAAAGTCCTAGCGTTGAAACCGTCGTATCAAATACGGAAAGAGTACAACCAGTTATGACAACTCCTGTAACTCCAAGTGTACCAGTTGTTAGTAAACCGGCTAAAATTTATGAGATTTCCGACTATAGAGGAAGGTATGGAAATTTAGATGCACCTTCAAAACCTATAAAAGTAACTGCAACTCAGTTGGGTTCATTTAGGAAAAATGGAAGGCCTAGTGAAAGAGATATTTTAGTATCACTTATAAGTGATTTAAATTCGTTTGATGAACCTGATTTAGCACCAGAACAACCGTCAAAAGGAATTTCAAGAGTAGCTGCTTAAGCTACTTTTTTTGTATTTTCGTTAAAAAAACACATATTATTAAATGGGGTAATATTATGAAAAATATAATAGAATATTTTTATAGAATAGAAATTGACGAGATTAGATTTTCTTCGCAAAAATATTATATATTGTCAGACAATAATAAGTATGTCTTTGAAGAATTAAGAAATAGCCTAGATATGAAATTACTAGAAGAAATTAGTCACTATGATATGTTTCATAAAATTATTACTAACATTCATGGTGGTATAGTAACCAATTATGAAAACATTAATTATGTTTTATTAAAAATAAACATGAGAGAAAATAGACAAATATTACTTGACGATATAAAGAAGGTATCTGATTTACCAATATTTCAAAATTTTATACAAGTAGACTGGAATACTTTATGGTCAAAGAAAATAGATAATTTTGAAAAATACATTATGAATAAGGATATTCTGTTAGATTTTAGAGAATATTACGATTATTTTATAGGTCTAGGAGAAAATGCCATAGTATATTATAAATATGCTAATAAAGAAAATCTAAAAATAGGATTTACTTATAATAGAATAGGTGACGATTATACTTTGTTGGATTTATATAATCCTCTTTCTATAAGTATTTCTCCAATAGTAAAGGGAATAGCTGAATACATAAAGGAAAGTTTTTTTAATAATAATCCAATTGATGTAGGTACAATTGAGCATTTAAATTTAAATTATGATGATACAATAGCTCTTTTTAGTAGACTTTTATTTCCTACTTATTTTTTTGATATATATAAGAATCCTGAACGTGAAAACAGAAAAAAAATAGAAAAAATTATTGAACTTTCAACATCTTATGAAATTTATTTAAAGACAATTTTTATGGCAATGAAAAAGAGGTATAAACAAATACCTCAAATAAGATGGTTAGTGTCTAGTCAACTTTAACGACACTTTTAACTTCGGGAATTTCATTTACTAAAATATCTTCAATTCCTTCTTTTAAAGTTACATCAATTAAAGAACAACCAGCACAAGCTCCACTTAATTTTACATAAACAATACCATTTTCAAATTTAACAAATTCGATATTGCCTCCATCATTTTGTAAAAATGGTCTTACTTTATTTATTTCTTTAATAATTCTTTCTTCAACATCCATAAATGTCACCAAAAATATTATATATATAAAATATTCAATAGTAAAGTAATAAGTATTTGCCAATTTTTAATTTTATTGTTATAATCTACGAAGAAGGTGCTCAGAGATGACAAAGTATGAAAAAGATAAGATTGTTACTGGATATGTAACTGGAATAGAAAAATATGGAATATTTGTTAATCTAGATGAATATTATAGTGGACTTATTCATATATCGGAAATATCTTCAAGTTTTGTAAAGGATATTAATGACTATGTAAACATTGGGGAAACTATAAAAATGCGAATTATGTCAATTGATGAAAAAAAACATCAGATTAAACTTAGTATTAAAAATATGAATTATCGAATTGATAATAAAAGAAAAAATAAGATAGTAGAAACACCTCATGGTTTTGATACTTTAAGTAAAAATTTACCAGAATGGATAAACAGTAAAATAAATGAAATCGATTAGAAATGTATATTTACATTTCTTTGTTCATTTGGAGGCATAATGAATAAAAAAATAATTGTAGAAGAAGAAAATACACTTTATGAATACTTGAGGAAAAAACTAAATACACTTTCTAAAAACAATGTAAAAAATATCCTTAAGAAAAAGATGGTATTAATAAATAATGAAATTGTAACGGCTTATAACTATAAATTAAAAGTAAATGATGTTATTGAAATAAAAAATAATGTTATTGAAACTTTCAGCACTAGTGATATTAAAATAATTTATGAAGATAAAGATATAATAGTGGTAGACAAGCCCTGTGGTATGCTTACTATTGCTACTGAAAAAGATAAAGATAGTTCTAAAAATCTCTATAGTATTATATCTAGTTACGTAAAAAAGAAAAATGCCAATAATAAAATATTTATAGTTCACAGATTAGATAAAGATACATCTGGTGTTATTTTATTTGCTAAAAATATTAAAACAAAGGAAATTCTTCAAAATAATTGGAATAATATTGCCACTAGAATCTATTACGCTGTAGTAGAAGGAAAAGCCAAAAAAATGGAGACAATAAAATCTTATTTGAAAGATAATGATAATTTGTTAACTAATATTGCAAAAGATGGAAAACTTGCTATAACACATTATAAAAAACTAAAAGAAAACGATAATTATTCTTTATTAGAAATAAAAATAGATACTGGAAGAAGGAATCAAATTAGAGTGCAACTTGCTAGTATCGGTTATCCAATAGTAGGTGATAGTAAGTATGGAAATAAAAATCATCCTTTTAAAAGAATGCTTCTTCATGCAAAATCTCTCGATATTGTTGATAATAAAACTAGTAAAGTCAAACATTTTGAAGCTGACGTACCCCGATTATTCTTTGATTTAATTAAAGTAGGAGAAGATAAGAAATTATGATAACTAATAAAAAAACAATAAAAAGAATAATATTTACAATTCTAACTGTAATTTGGTTAATAATAATTTTTCTTTTTTCTAATCAAAACGTTGCTTCATCACAAAAATTAAGCGATTCTTTTATTGATAAAACAATAATTAAAATATATGAAAAATTTAATGAAAATGTCGATGATGCTGACCGGTTAATTGTGAGAGATAGCTTTTCTAATCCTGTACGAAAGTTTGCTCATTTTAGTATTTATTTTATATTGGGCATTTTAGTTTTAATAACGTTAAACGAATACGATGTTAATAAAAAATATTTAATATATTATTCTATAATATTTTGCTTTTTGTATGCTGCAAGTGACGAGATACATCAATTATTTGTAGCAGGACGTGGTGGAAGCGTTAAGGATGTAATACTAGACACATTAGGTAGCATTTCGTCAATATTTATTTTAAAACATAGAGTAGTAAAATAGGAGAAAATTATGAAAGATGTTATTATTGATACTTTATTTGATGCTTTAAAACTTATTCCCTTTCTCTTCTTCGCATTCTTGATAATAGAATTTATAGAGCATAAACTAAATAAAAAAGCTAAAAAAGTAATAGCTAAATCGGGGAGGTTTGGACCATTTTTTGGAAGTTTATTAGGTCTTGTTCCACAATGTGGTTTTAGCCTAATGGCTACTAATCTTTATGTGACAAGAATAATAAGTTTAGGTACTTTAATTGCTGTATATTTGTCGACTAGTGATGAGATGTTACCTTTATTATTATCTAATAATGTTGAACCAGGAAAAATAATTTCTTTATTAATAACTAAATTTTTAACAGGTCTTCTCTTTGGTTTCATAATAGATTTCTTTTTAAGAAAAAAGAAAAAAGAAAAGGAAGATTATCATATTTGCTCTTATGAAGAATGTCACTGTGATAATGGAATCTTTTTATCTTCTTTAAAACATACTTTGAAAACGCTAATATTTATTTTTATTGCTACTTTTTTATTAAATACCATTATTTATTATGTGAAAGAAGAAAATATTTCTAAAATATTCTTAAAAAACAGCATTTTCGGACCATTTATATCTAGTTTAATTGGACTTATACCTAATTGTGCTGCAAGTATTATAATTACAGAACTATATATAAAAGGCGCTATAACCTTTGGTACGACTGTAGCAGGACTTTTAACTGGAAGTGGAGTAGCACTTTTGGTTTTGTTTAAATCAAATAGAAATATAAAAGAAAATTTTCAAATTCTTGCCCTTGTATATTTTATAGGTAGTATTACGGGTGTAATATTTGAAATATTTAATACTATTATTTAAATTTTAATATAAACAATCTTTTTCATAATTTTTTAATACTTAAATATAATGTATTAGAAAAGAGGAAAGATTTATGATTAATAAGCAAAATTTGTGGTTTTTAACATTGTTTTCTTTGATACTAGTACTCAGTGTATATTATATTACAATGCCAAACGAATTACTTTTAAAAACCGATGTAGTTGATAAAGATGCTGATTCAGAAAAAGTTAATTCTGAAGTTTCTGAAAGCGAAATTTTAGTAGCACTTAGGGTAGATCTTGAAGAAGAAAGAACGTCACTCAAAAGAGATCTTGAATCTATCTTGACTAATTCTGAAGCCACTACAGATGAAAAAAATGAAGCTTATGAAAAACTTAGTTATTTAAATACAATTTTAGGTGAAGAAGAAAAGTTAGAGACTAAAATTAAAAAGAACTTGAATATAGATTGTTTTATTGAAATTAATAATAGTGAAATAAATGTTGTAGCTATTTCTAGTGAACATGATGTAAAACTAGCTAATAATATAATGCGATTAATTCAAGAAGAATATAAAGATAGAGTTTATGTAACTGTTAATTTTAAATAGAAGCTGTAGGCAAATCCCCTCAACAAAGAGCTATGTTCTCATAAAATAATATGAGAAACTTTAGTAATAGAAAGAGGGGAATTTTTATCAAAAGTATATTAACAAATAGAGAAAGAGCTGTATTCAATCTTTTAGTACAGAATAAGACTACTAAAGAAATAGCACAAGAACTTTCTATAAGTGAAAAAACTGTTAGAAATCATATATCTAATACTATGCAAAAACTTGGTGTGAAAGCAAGAAGCGGAGCTGTAATAGAATTAATTAAATTAAAAGAATTATCTTTATAAAAATACATATTATTTATTAGGTGATTTGAATGTTGAAAAGGAAAGCATTAAGGAAAATATTTATAACTACTTTTGTTTTATTTGTTCTTCTTACAATATATTTTATTCCAACTAAGGGACTTAAAGAATCAAATAATGTTGTTTATAAATATTCGAATACGACTTTGGTCAGTGTGTATTTGTTAAACGATAGCAGTCAGCTTACAAAAGTTAACATAAAGGTAAGTGATGCTTCTTTAGAAGAGACAATCAAATCGATAATAAAGAAATTGACTATATCAAATGATGCGACCATACCTATGGGGTTAGAACAAGTAATACCAAAGAATGTAAAACTTTTGGATATTTTTATTGAAGAAGGTATAGTACATTTAAACTTTTCCAAGGAATTTTTAGATATACCTAATGATAAAATCGAAAGCGTTATTGAATCCGTTTCATATTCTATATTGAGTTTGAATAACATAACTGGTGTATCAATATATGCTGAAGAGGAAAATATATCTAAACTATTTCCTAAAAATATACCAAATATAATAACTAAGGAATATGGAATAAATAGAAGAATCGAATTAAAAAATTTTATGGATATTTCAAAGATAGTAATTTATTATTTAGATACTATTAATGATCAGAATTATTATGTTCCTATAACTAAATACGTAAATGATAAAAGAGATAAGATAAAGATAATTATTGATGAGCTTAGTAGTAATTATATTTTTGAACCTAATTTGATAAGTCTATTAGATAGAAATATCGAATTAATGGATTATGAGATAAATAATGATATCATGATTTTAAATTTCAATAATAGTATTTTTATGGAAAGAGATAATATTTTAGAAGAAGTAGTTTATTCAATTAGTTATTCCGTTTTTGCTAATTATGATGTTGAAGAGGTAATATTTAAAGTAAATAATGAAGAAATAGCAAAAAAAAGTCTAAAAGATATTGAATAATAAAAAAAAGTATTGTATAATCCAATATGTGTTGGGTTATACATGTTCCGGTAGCTCAGCTGGATAGAGCAACGCCCTTCTAAGGCGTCGGTCAAGAGTTCGAATCCCTTCCGGGACACCATATTGATAAGAGAACTCGATGTTTTCGAGTATTAGCAAAAGTGACTTTTTGAAAGCCACTTTTTTTCTAATTATTTAGGAATAAGTAAAAAGGAGAATGTTATGGAAGAGATTGTTAATCTACTTAAAATTAATAATAAAACTGTTGCCACAATGGAATCTTGCACAGGTGGAAAAATAGCAAATGCTATTACAGATGTTGAAGGAGCGAGTAATGTGTTTAAATTTAGTGCAATTACTTACTCTAATGAGTATAAAGTAAAAATGGGAGTAAGAGAAGATATTATAGAAAAATATACGGTATATAGTATGGAAACAGCGAAAGAAATGAGTAAAAAAATTTCTTTATTTGCTGATAGTAATTATGGAATAGGGATAACTGGCACATTAAAAAAAGATAAAAATGAGGAAAATATTGTCTACGTTTCGCTATACGATCGTGATAATGATGCACATTATAACGATGTTTTAAAATTTTTTAGTGAAGGAAGAAAAAAAGAAAAACAATTTGTCTTAGAAAAAGTTGAAAAACTTTTAATTTCTGTTATAAAAAAGACTAATCTTTAGTGATTAGTCAAAATACGAAAGGCGCTAAATGGTTAATTTAACAATTTGGGTTTCTTGAAGAACCGTTTCCCCAAAACAAAAATAACACTATAAATACTACGATTACTATCCAAAGCCAACTATTTGAATTGTTGTCTTGACAATTATATCCAGGGTATCCATAACTAGGGTATCCGTAACCATAAAACATAAGAATAAACACTCCTTTCAATATATAATATTTTAATAGGTTCATATTTGATATAATGAATACCCAATTTTTATTAATTAAGAAGGCCTTTATTATTAATAAAATACAAATAATATGTACAAAAGTGTAAATTATCTTTCTTTTATTAGCGGTAAAAATATGGCATGATATAATAATGATATTAGTGGAAGTGTATTTATGAGAAATATTTATGATTTAACAATTGAAGAATTAGAAGAATATTTTTTATCTATAGGGGAAAAGAAGTTTAAAGCAATTCAATTATTTGTTTGGTTATATCAAAAAAAGATAAAAGATTTTTCGGAGATAACTGATATTAAAAAAAGTGTAATTGAAAGATTAAAAATTGATTTTACAATTGGAAAGATTAATTTAATTAAAGTAGAAAGGGATATAGAGGTAAATAAGTACTTATTTGAACTAACTGATAAATCTTTGATAGAAAGTGTTTTAATGCGTCATGATTATGGAACTAGTATTTGTGTTTCTAGTCAAGTTGGGTGCAATATGGGATGCAAGTTTTGTGAAAGTGGACGATTAAAGAAAGTTCGAGATTTATTACCTAGTGAAATAATAGAACAGATTTTAAAAGTAGAAGAAGATATTGGGGAAAAAATAACCCATGTTGTAATAATGGGAATAGGTGAACCTTTCGATAATTATGAAAATGTAACAAATTTTATAAAAATAATCAATAATCCTAAAGGACTAAGTATTGGTAGTAGACATATAACACTATCTACCTCAGGAATTGTTCCTAAAATTTTAAAGTTTGCTGATTTTCCATACCAAGTTAATCTTGCTATTAGCTTACATGCTCCGAATAATGAAATAAGAAATAAAATAATGCCTATTAATAAGGTTTATCCTATTGAAAAGATAATGGATGCCCTAAAAATTTATTATAGCAAGACTAAAAGAAGAATAACATTTGAATATATAATGTTAGACGGAATAAACGACAGTAAGGATAATGCCGAAGAATTAGTTAAACTTTTAAAAGGAATTAACTGCTATGTTAACCTTATACCTTACAATGAGACTAACAATATCGAGTATAAAAGAAGTAAAAAGGAAAAAATTGATAAGTTTTATGATATAATAAAGAAGAATAATTTAAATGTTACAATAAGAAGAGAGTTTGGAACTAACATCAGTGCTGCTTGTGGACAATTAAGAAGCAAGAGGGAGGACATATGAAAACATTTTATTTAACAGATGCTGGAAAAGTTAGGTCACATAATGAAGATAGCGTAATAATTACTAAGAATCAAGATGGTGACTACTTAATGGCAGTTGCTGATGGTATGGGGGGCCATTCGGCTGGCGAGGTGGCTTCGTCTATAACGATAAGTCATATTAGTAAATCATTTAACGAAAGCTTTTCTAAGATGGAAAAAGCAAAGGCTGTCGATTGGCTTAGAAAAATAGTTACGGAAATAAATGAACTGATTTTTAGTTATGTCGATGGACATCCTGAAAGTAAAGGAATGGGAACAACTTTAGTTGTTGCAATAGTTACAAAAGAATATATTTTAATAGGTAACATTGGCGATTCGTCAGGTTTTGTTGTAAAAAATGATAAATTGCATAAAGTTACTTATGATCATACCTTAGTTAATTTACTACTTAAAGCAGGAGAACTTACAGAAGAAGAGGCAAAAGATCATCCAAAGAAAAACGTTTTGATGAAAGCGTTAGGAGCAAATAATCCGATTGATATTGATATTTTTGATTGCGATATGGATATTTCATCGATACTTTTATGTAGCGATGGACTGACATCCCTTTTAGAACGTGAGCAAATCGAAAAAGTACTTTTAAGTGATTTGGAAATAGAAGATAAGGTTATAAAGCTTATAAGAAAAAGTAACAATCGTGGGGGAATGGACAATATATCAATAGCGTATATGGAACTTACGGAAAGTGGTGATTAATATTGATAACAAAGGGGCAAAAAATAAATGATCGTTATGAAATCATAAAGACCATTGGCGAAGGTGGAATGGCCAATGTTTATTTGGCACAGGATACTATTCTAAATAGGCGAGTTGCGATAAAAGTATTAAGAGGCGATTTAGCGAATGATGAAAAGTTTATAAGAAGATTTCAAAGAGAGGCAATTGCAGCAAGTTCTCTATCACATCCTAATATTGTCGAAATGTACGATGTAGGTGAGGATAATGGAACTTATTATATAGTAATGGAATATGTTGAGGGAAGAACTTTAAAACAATTACTTAAAAAACGCGGAAATCTTACATTACCTGAAGTAATAGATATAATGCTTCAACTTACTGATGGAATTGCCCATGCACACGATAGTTATATAATTCATCGTGATTTAAAACCTCAAAACATTATGATTGCTGATGACGGCGCAATAAAAATTACTGATTTTGGAATCGCTATGGCTCTAAATTCTACGCAACTAACGCAAACTAATTCGGTTATGGGGTCAGTTCATTATTTACCGCCTGAACAGGCTAGTGGAAAAGGATCGACAACAAAATCTGATATCTACTCAATGGGGATACTTTTTTATGAACTTGTTACAGGAAAACTTCCTTTTAAGGGCGATAATGCTGTCGAGATTGCTTTGAAACACATGAAAGATGAAATACCTAGTGTTAGAAAAAATAATCCTAATATTCCGCAAAGTATTGAAAATATTATCTTAAAATCTACGGCTAAGAATCCTAAAAACAGATATAACGATGTTCGCGAAATGCAAGAAGATTTAAGGACAGCATTGGATCCTGTTCGTGCTAATGAAGAGAAATATGAATATAAATATCCTGAGCATGATATTGATGAAAATGACTTAGAAAACAATGAAAAAGATGCTAAAATAAATGATAAAACGAATGTTAGTACTGAAAAGGACGAGGAGGTAGTAGCCAAGCAGATAACCGATGAAAAGAAAAGCAAATCTAATATAATAATTTGGATTTTAGTAGTAATCTTTTTACTTGGTATTGCAGGTCTTGGTGTTCTAGTTTATAAAACTTTTAAGGGTTCAGATAATATAAAGATACCAGATGTTACGAATCTTACTGTCGAGCAGGCTGAGAGAGCTTTGACAGACTTAGGATTTGCGGTTGATGATGATACTCTCAAGGAGTTTAATAATAAATTTGAAAAAGGAAAAGTAATAGGTACCGATCCAGCTATCGGTAGAAGCCGACCTAAGGGTACGAAGATAACACTCATTGAATCTCTGGGTAAAAACGATACTTATATAATAGAAGACTATACTGGTAAAAATTATATAGAGGTAAAAACGACTTTGGAGCAGGTTTACAAAATGAAAGTTACTATCGAGAAGAAATCGATTGATATAACTGAAGATATGGATGTTCAAAAAATAATTGGGCAAGATTTAAAAGCAGGAACAGAAATCGTTATAAGTGAAACAAATCCTGCTAAAATAACTCTTTATATTCCCGATGCATATGATATTTATCCTGACTTTGTTAATGAGGGCTGGAAAGTATCTGAGGTAGAAGAGTTTGCTAAAAAATATGATCTTGATTTTAAAATAAATTACCTTGAGACATTAGAATACGAAGAGGGAACAATAATAAAACAGTCTAGAACTGGTAAAATAGTAAATGGTGCTTCTTTTAATATAACGGTTGCTAAGAAGCCTGAATTAAAAGATGAAAATAATACTGTAGAAGATTCTAATACTGTTGAATAATAGAAGGAGATGTATAATAAAAAAATATTAAATAAAAAGGCTCAATCAATAAGAAATTAATTAATATTTTTGATTATACGAGATATTATGAAGAGTTTAAATAATAATGATTATATCACCATAACAAAAAAGGAATATATAAGTGAAAATTCAAAACTTAATATTCTTTCTGGAGTGGAAATAGTTGTAAAAGAAAAAAATGAAGATTATATTATTTTAGAATCGAATAGAGGTTTAACAGAAATAAAAGAGAATGGAACAATAAACTTGTTTGATGCTCAAAAAGAAATAAAAATCAATAAGGGAGAATCAAAAAAAATAACATTAGCAGCTACTGATTATTATGATTCTGTAATAGTAAAATATTAAATAGAAAGGGCTCAATCAATAAGAAATTAATTAATATTTCTATAAGATTGATTATACGAGTTTTATGAAAGGGCAAATTGTTAAGATAATAAGTAATCTCTATTTTGTAAACTGTGATGGTCTAATTTATGAGTGTCATAGCCGTGGAAATTTTCGCAAGAATAAAATTACGCCTGTCGTTGGAGATTTTTGTGTAATAGATGAAAAAAATAGGTATATATTAGAAATATTACCTAGAAAAAATGCTTTGATTAGACCACTTGTTGCTAATATTGATCAAGGTCTTATCGTAACTAGCCTAAAAACTCCCGATTTTTCTTTTAACCTTTTAGATAAATTGTTACTTATAATGGAAATAAATAAAATTAAACCAATTATTTGTATTACTAAGGAAGATCTTTTGACCGAAAATGAAAAAGAGGAATACCGAAAAATTATGGATTATTATCGAAAGATTGGATATGTAGTTTACTATAATAATGAGATTGATGAATTAAAGAAGATTTTTAAAGATAAAACAACTGTTTTTACTGGACAGACGGGAGCAGGCAAATCGAGTCTTTTTAATAAACTTGATAAAAATCTTAATTTTGAAGTTGGTGAGGTTTCTATTGCTCTTGGAAGAGGAAAACATACGACTAGGTGTGTCGAATTAATATCTTTATTAGGTGGAAAATTAGTAGACACTCCTGGTTTTTCTAGTATTGATTTATCAATGCTAAAAAGTGAAGATATAAAAGGCGCTTTTGTTGAATTTAACGATTATAAGTGTAAATATAAAGATTGTATGCACACTAAAGAAAGTACTTTAGAGTGTGGCGTAAAAAAGGCGACTGAAGAAGGTAAAATACTTAAATCTAGGTATGATGACTATATTAAATTTTTATGTGATAATAAGTCTTAGGAGGTAGCTATGAAAAAAATATCAGTATCATTTTTGAGTAGCAAAAATGAAGAAAGAGATATACTAAGGATTAATGCAAGTACTGCTGATTATATTCATGTCGATGTCATGGATGGTAAATTCGTAAGAAAAAAAAATAAACCATTTAAAAAATTAGTTAAATTGTCTAGCAGTATTACTAAAAGATTAGATGTTCACTTGATGGAAAAAAATCCTTTGAAAAATATAAATTACTATGCCTCTTTAAATACAGAATATATAACCGTTCATGCTGAGCTTGAAAATTTAAATAAGTATCTAGATTTAATAAAAGAATATGGTATAAAATGTGGAGTAGCCCTTAATCCTGATACTGATATAGAAGTAATTATTCCTTATCTTTCTAAAATTGATTTAGTTCTAGTTATGAGCGTTAATCCAGGATATGGTGGTCAAACGTTTATTGATTCTACTACTAAAAAAATATTAAAATTGAAAAAACTTCTAGTTAGCAAAAAGTCAAAAGCTAAAATAAGTGTCGACGGTGGAATAAATGGAGAAATAGCAAAAAGATTAGATTTTGTTGATATTATTGTAAGTGGTTCTTATGTAGTAGAAAGTGATGATTTTGATGAACAGATTGAGACATTAAGAAAGAATGCTAGTAAAAAGTAACCTAGATTATTAGGTTTTCTTTAAATATCAGTAATTCTTTTCTTTTATATCAGTATAATTTAATGGGAGGCTAACATGAGATTATCTGATTTACAAACAAAATATATTGTCAATGTCCAAGATGGTAAAAACATTGGTAATATAATTGATGTCAAAATAGATGAAGAGACAGGTTCTATTGTTTCTTTAGTTATAGAGCCTAATAAAAATTTTTTCTCTTTCAACAAAGGAAAAATAGATACAGAAATAAATTGGAAAAGCATTGAAAAAATAGGCGAGGATGTAATTTTAGTAAATATATCTTTATATTAATGATTAAATTTGATAAACTGATAAGTAGTGGTGATAACATGAGGGCAAAAATTTACCTAATAGCATTTTTAGGATTAATAATGGATCAATTAACAAAAATAATGATTACTTATTTTTTAGATTTGTATGAGTCTATACCTATAATAGAAAATTTCTTTTCGTTTACTTATATAGAGAATAAAGGGGCAGCTTGGGGATTTTTTTCTAATAATACACTTTTAATAACGATAATAGGAGTTTTCTTTTTATTGTTTTTAATATGGTATATAAATGAAAATAAAAATCTAAATGGTATAAATACCTTATCTTTAGGTTTTATATTAGGTGGTGTAACAGGAAATTTAATAGATAGAATATTAAGAGGTAGTGTCGTAGATTTCTTTAATTTTGTTGTATTAGGTTATAATTATCCAATATTTAATATTGCCGACGTTTTAATTGTGTGTGGAGTGTTTTTGTTTATGGTAGACTTTTTGTTGGGAAGTGTTAATGATGTTAAAAGAAAATAAAGAAAGATTAGATCAGTTTTTGAGTAATAAAATTGGCATTTCGAGAACTAAAGTTCAAAAGTTAATTAAGGAAGGTAAAGTTTTAGTAAATGGAAAAGTATCTCCTTCTAATTTTTTAGTTAGTGAAGAAGATGATATAAAAGTAGATGATGAGTTAAATTATGATATAAAGGTAGAGAAAGAAAATATTCCTTTGGATATTGTCTATGAAGATTCGTATTTGCTTATAGTTAATAAAAAAAGTGGGATGGTAGTTCATCCGGCAGCTGGGAATTATAGCGGTACTTTGGTAAATGCACTTTTGTATCATTTTAATTTTAAAGGGGCGTCCGATCCGATTAGACCAGGTATTGTTCATCGTATCGATAAGGATACATCTGGCGTTATGGTAGTGGCCAAAGATGAGAAAACGAGTCTTCTTTTGAGTGATATGATAAAAAACAAACAGGTAGAAAGAACTTATATTGCACTAGTTGATGGTGTTATTAGGCATGATAGAGGAACCATTGATGCTCCGATTGGAAGAGACTGGGTAAATAGGCAAAAGATGATGGTTACTGATGTTAATAGTAAAGATGCTGTAACGCATTTTAGGGTTCTTAAAAGATTTTCTGATAAGACTCTTATTGAATGTAAATTGGAAACTGGTAGGACTCACCAAATTCGTGTTCACATGAATTACATTGGTCATCCAATAGTAAATGATCCTATCTATGGAAAAAATAAAAATGCTACCTCTTTTGGTCAATTTTTGCATTCTAAAAGTATTGAATTTACTCATCCAATAACGGGGAAAAAATTATACTTTGAGTGTGAATTACCAAAAGAATTTAGCGAATATCTAGAAAATCTAGATTAAGTATTATTAATAAAAAAAGTAAATAAGCTAGTAAGTGTTAAATAAAAAGTCCAAATTATGTAAGGAACTAATAATTTAGCACTTGTTTTATTTTGTAGAATAATTTCTTCATTCAAATGAAGAATGGAAATAAAGTGAAACATTTTACTAGCAAAAGAAAGAAAGGGACTTATTATTTTAAATGTGAAAAGGTTATATAAAGAATAAAAAAAGACATTAATAATTAAAAGTATTTTTAACTTATTACCTAAAACAGATTTATTTTTTACTAATATATTTAAAACTGATAAATTGACCGATACATAGATAATTGTACTTATAATTTTATAAATAATAGAATTTATCATAAAAAAGGGTGTAGAGAAATGATAGCCTTCAATAACAAAGAAATTAATAAGAAAAATAAATAGTGATAAAAAAGAAAGTAATACATATTTCATTAATTTACACCTCTTTATTAATTTTATGATATAATGTATAATGTTATTAATTAAAGGAGTGATAACGTTGCAAGATACACTTGATAGAAAAAACTTAATAGCAATGAAACTTCTACATTATTTTATAACTGAAAAGAATTATAATCCAATAATTCTTCAAGGTGCAGAAGATGAAATTTGGCTTGAAAATTTAAATAGTGATTATAAAATTGTAAGAATAGTATCTAATCATATTCATAATGAAGAACAATTTGATTTTGATTTATATAAGACTAGACATATAATGCGAAAAATTAAGAAGAAAACTCTTTCTTTTAAAATGAATGCTTTAAGTATCTTTACTGATATAGAAGACAATGTTAAATTGGAAAATGTTAAGGATATAGATTGTATATCATTGTATGATGAGAAAGATTTAAAAAACTATGATTTTGTCTTTGAAAAGTTTCCTGATATAAGTAAAAAGATGAATTTTACAGAAGAAGGATTCCAACTTTTTATGAAGATAACAGCAGATATTAATAGAAAAAATAAGGAAGATGCGATTAAAGTTGATGATGTGTTTAAACCTAAAAAACCGTATGTTACTTATGGACTTATAGCTATAAATTTCGTTATTTTTATTTTAATGTTTTTGTTTGGTAAATATGACTATTTTATTCAAAATTTTTCAACTTATGGTTACGATATAATAGTTCATCATGAGTATTACCGATTAATAACAGGAGCTTTCCTTCATGGAAATATTGCCCATTTTATTTTCAATATGTATGCTTTGTACTTAATAGGTTCACAAATAGAAAGTTTTATGGGAAGGGCAAAATATACTGTAATTTACTTGTTTAGTTTATTGTCAGGAAGTCTTCTTTCGATAATTTTTAATAGATATGCTTCGATTGGAGCAAGCGGTGCTATATTTGGTCTGCTTGGATCTTTGTTGTATTTTGGATATCATTATAGAGTCTACCTAGGAGGCGTAATTAAAAGTCAAATTATTCCAATTATTGTAATTAATCTTGTGATAGGCTTTTTATCTGGAGGAACAATAGATAATTATGCACACATCGGTGGTTTAATTGGCGGAATCCTTATTACTACTGGTTTAGGGGTTAAATATAAGAGTAGTAATTTCGAAAAGATAAACGGTGCCATTGTATCTATTTTATTTGTCATATTCCTATTATTTATAGCACTTAATTATGTAAAATTTTAATAACAAAAAATATTTTTAGTTAAGTTAAATTTAGTTGCTTAGTTAATTGATTAATGATAAAATTGTCGTATGGATAGAGGTGGTTATGTGCAAGATTTAGACGATAAAGATCTAGAACACACAACACTGTATTCACTTGATGACTTGGAAGAATCACTTGTTGGTTCTACCTTGAAAGATGTTTGCAGTGCATTAAAAGAAAAAGGTTATAACGAAATTAATCAACTAATAGGTTATATAATGAGTGGGGATCCCGGTTATATTTCTTCTTATAAAGATGCTAGAAACAAAATAACTAGGATAGAACGCAGTAAAATTATAGAGGTAATCCTTAAAGAGTATGTGAAGAATTTATGAGATATCTAGGATTGGATTTAGGCAGT
>CANQHY010000001.1 GCA_947623975.1 uncultured Bacilli bacterium | reverse complement strand
CAACAATTAACTCTTTCTTCATTAGTTACTTCCCCCTTTACTACGACTACGTGTATGACTTCTTGGTACGCTTCCAAGAATTGGTAATTCCAATTTTCTTTCAATTTCCTCAACACTTTTTACAGTTGTATCAAAATAGAACATTACAAACACAATAGCACATCCTAGGAAAGCACCTAGCAATACAGAAATAACTGTTTCCTTAGCAACATTTATATTATAAGGAACATCACTTGCACTAGCATAATCAATAGTACTTATGTTTTCGATATTATAAATTCTAACTATTTCATCGGCAAAAACCTTAGATACTCTAGTTACAATATTTTGAGCTGTCTCGCTATCCTCATCTACTACTGAAATACGAATCAATTCAGTATCTTCTTTATTTGTGACACTTATACGATTCATAAGATCATCAACACTTATATCGAGCTCTAAATCCTTAATAACCTTATCAAGAATACGCTTACTTCTAATAATTTCTCTATATGTGGAAACTAATTTTTGGTTAAGGGTAATATCATTTTGAGTAATTCCCGTTTCAACATTGGTTGAATCATTAACCTTTGTAAGTATAATCGTCGTATAAGATTCATACAATGGCGTCTTAAAACACTCTCTATAAACAACTCCCCCGATAAGAAATATTACTATAGCAATGATTATAATAAAAATTTTGCTAAGCATATAACTGAATAAATCTTTTAAATTAATTTCTTCCATAATCAACCTCTCAAATACTATCAAATTATATCTTATTTAACATTTTTTTTCAAGGGTATACAGAGTATTTATATTCATTTAACAATTTTTTTATGTCTACTAAGACTATTTATAATAAATTCTTCATTACGACTTTCAATACTAGAAATTCTAAGTATACACCAAAATACAAATAACATTGGTATAAAAATTATGGATAATAACAAAACTATCATAAAAAAACCTCCCTTATTATTAATATTACACATAAAGGAAGCTTTTTTACCTATAAATTAAAATTTTAGCGAATTTTTACTATTTTTAGTCTATTTTGTCGTATTTGTCTTTTAAGCGTAAAGATAAAACCAAATACTAAAACAACAATGCCAGTATATTTAAATAATTTTAATATATTAGAAAAAATTGCTCTAATTATATTTGAAACAGCATCATTATAAAAAACAATATTTTTTACATCAACATTTTTATTAAAGAAAAAATAAATAACAATTAACAAGATTCCACAAGTCATAATCGATACTGACAATCTTCCCCTTTTAGAAACTACAGTAAGATAAGCAAAAGAGAGTGCTACTAAGATAAAACTAATTATTAAGATAGTATTTATAACTGCATTAAGCTTAGTAAATTTAGGTGCTAAAGTATCTATCGTATTAGAAAGTTCTATATTTTCAACATAAACATCCATCATTTTTGAAACAAACATATCAAGAGAATTATCATCTGCTACTAAATTACTATTAGATTCTAAATACCTTTTAATATTATCCTCTAATCTTTTTTTAATAGCTGTTGTATCTATTTCAGTCTTAGCTTTTCCATAGAGTACACCAATACTATCTTTTACATTTTTCTTTAAATCATTCACTGTATATATATCGGTTAAGACATCTTTAGTTAATCCTGATTGAACTATATAATATGACATATTTTTATTTACAGTTTCATATAAAGATTCAAAATAATTATTTTTATCTAATTGTGAAATAAAATAATGTTCATTAAATACAGTAGTTTTAAGTATTAAAAAAGAAATAAATAAAAAAAGAGTAATAGACATTATAAATTCGACAACATATTTTAATAATGTTTTAATTTTCATATTCTTCACCGACTAATTTTGCATATATTACATACCTATCTGTTTTATATCCTATTGCACTTATGGGATAACATGTATACAAAACTAGTTCTTCCCTATCATCTTGAATGTTTATTTTCTCAAGTTCTGTTGCTTTCATTATTTTTCCTTCAGTAACCTCATAAGTAAAGGTTCCATACTTGGCTTCAATTATTATATTATCTCCTACATCTAATCCAGGAATTCTGCCAAATTGTGAAGGGCTATTGTGTCCATCAATAATTACTGTTCCACCCTCAGCAGGAAAATAGCTACCTGAAAAGTGCCCTACTCCTTTATCTAGAATATCTAGGGTATCACCATGGTAGACAACCGCGTTTATTTCAACTTTAGGTATTCTTATTGTAGCCCAAACCTCACCATAGTAAGGATAATGAACTAATCTTTTTTTAACGCTATCAAAGCTGATTTCTTTATCTTCAGTTTCAGTATTTTTTTCTACTACTATAAGTCTATTAATAAGAAAGATTGAATTATATATTTTATCTCTAAATAAGAAATAAACACTAAAAATGAAAAATGATGAAAAGAAAAGGGAAAATGCAATTTCAATTGCAATTCCCTTGATTATTTTCTTTACTTTATTTAGCATTTGCTCTTTTAACTTTTAAAACAATTGCCGCTACGCCAACAAGTGAAATTGCACCAGCAAGTGCTATTAAATAATTAGTACCATCAGTATATCTTACGATTTCATCGGTAACTACTGTAAATGGTTTATCACCACCGTTAACTCCGTAGACATTAATTTTGCCATTTTCAAGAGTTATTCTTACCTTTGTCTTTTCTGATACTTCGTTAAATAGTGCTACGATTTGATCTTTTTCAGAACTAGTTAACTCTTCAATGCTAGTAGCATCACCTTTTTCGATTATAGCTAAAGCTTCATCAAATTTTTTAGAGATAAAATCTAAGTCAGCTTCTGGAACTTCATTTTCTCTAAAATATCTTTCGATTTCTACTTTCTGAGCATTTGTAGCACTGAACATAACACCATTAATCTCATAAGTCTTTGTTAGTTTTTCTGCTAACTCAGATTCGGTCATAGCACTAACACTTGTTGTTGTAAATAACATAGCGGCTGCTAATACTACGTAAACAATCTTTTTCATTTTCATTCCCTCTTTCATTTATTATTTTACTATTATTATGTTTGAGATGCAACACATTTATGCTAACCCGACAAAACTTGTCAAAATTAACTAAATTGCGACAAAATAAATGTATAATTAGGCACTTTGTCTTTTTTTCTTTAGGTATAATCTATAAAAAAGGTAAAAGATGATGATTCCTAGACTAGCACCGCAAGTATCAATAAAAACATCAAATAATTCACCCGATCTTCCAGGGA
This sequence comes from uncultured Bacilli bacterium, assembly GCA_947623975.1. Lineage (GTDB taxonomy): Bacteria > Bacillota_I > Bacilli_A > RF39 > UBA660 > RUG13868. The sequence continues at coordinate 35,949 of CANQHY010000001.1, read as the reverse complement.
CAAATAACTGATGTATCTCATCACTACAGGCATATAAAAAACTAATTAAAAAAGAAAATATTAAAGCATATTTTAATTTGGTCTTTCCTATTAATAAAGCATTTGCCACTAGAATAGCTAGCACTAAATAAACACTAGCATGCATACACTTGCGAAGTGGTGAATTTAATACTTTAGTTACCGATTCTATTTTTTCATCACTTGGATGCTTATCAGTAATTCCCAATTTATTTGATACATCAACAGACCCTTCGATTACTTTACTAATTGCACCTTTACTTTTACTCCCCGACTCTGTAGAATCCATTCCTGATAGCCAAAAAATTGCACCCATCCATAGAAATACCAAAAGCCAAGAAATAACAATTTTCCATTTCATATTATCTCCCCCATTTTTAAATAACATTTTAAACTTTATACTTTTTTCATTAATTTTATTCATTGTTATTAATTATAGTCTTTGCATTAATATTTGTCCATAATAACCATCAATAAGAGAATATTAAAGTATCCCATATCTATCCGTATTATCATAATTTCCAAAATATGGAAATTATCAGCATTTTTTTACTATCTTGATTATAACACTATCACTATATGCTACCTGCTCTTTAGTAAAAGCTTTTGTTATTTTTTTCATCGCTATCCAAAAAATGGTAAAAATTACCATTTAATTCTAATATTAAATCAAAGAAAAATACCAATTTTTACCATTTTATTATATAGCAACTCATAATTATTTATAGTAAAATAAATAATGATTTGGAGATGATAAAATGTTAAAGACTGAACTTGAATTAAACGAAGAAAATTTAAAAAAAACTATCGAAGAAAACATATTAAAAAGAAATTCACAATTGATAATGCTTGCAAAACTATTAGCCACTGTTAAAGAAAACCTAACCATTTCAATCGATGGAAAATGGGGCTCTGGAAAATCCTTTTTTATTAAACAATTTAAATATTTAGTTGAAAATATTGATGATTATACGGATAATAAAATAATAACCGATGAAAGCAAACCAATATTTAGAAAATTAAATAGAGAAAATTTAATCGTTTATTACAATGCCTGGGAAAATGATATGCATACTAATCCATTAAAATCATTAATCTACAATATCTTAAACGATTATCCAAAAATTAAAGACCAAATAACAAATTTTAAAGATTTCAGTAAAGTATTAAAATCATTTTTAAGAGATTTTCTATATTCAGCTAGTTTTGAGTATTTTGACATTAACAATATAGATAAATTAAATAACTTTGATGATTTAGCAGAAGAGATTAAAACTATTGAAGAAGTAAAGACGGCATTTAACAAACTCATTAATGAAATTCTAGGTGAAAAGAAAAGATTAATATTAATAATAGATGAACTAGATCGTTGCAGACCTACTTTTGCTGTCGAAATGTTAGAAACAATAAAACATTTCTACACCAACGAAAAAATAACGATCATAGTGTCAACTAACAATATTGAACTTTCAAATACGATTAAAAATTTTTATGGCAACAATTTCGATAGTTATGGATACTTAGACAAATTCTATGATTTTACTATAAATTTGGAAACTAAAGATATAAAAAGTTATTTACAACAAAGGTTCAATTATTGTAAAGAATCATCAATATACCAAGATACTAGCTATTTAATAATGAAATATCTTAATTTTTCTTTAAGAGAATGTAATAAATATATAACTTTGTATAATTTATTAGAAAATTATTTTGAAAATGAAAGTAGTTTTAATAAAGAAAATAATTATGTTAATAAATGCATATTGATACCATTAGCCCTAGCTTTAAAAATTAGAGATATCAATAAATACAATCTATTAACATCAAATCAAGGTGAAAAAATTATCGTTGATTTTCTTGAAAAGGAAGTAATCGGCACAGATTTTGAAAAGTGGCTTATAGAGTTATTTAATATAAAAGGCAATAATTTAAACCAAAAAATAATAGATGTTTACCATGAGATTTTTAATTTGGAATATTCATACCAAAAAATACCTTTCTTCGAAATACTATCTTTATTAGGTACAAATATTAAACTAAATGACTAAAATAAAGAGTTGTAACCTTTTCCATTACAACTCTTTTTTTGTCATTTTACCAGATGAACAATTATTAATTATTTCTAAAAATATCACGCGTATATATTTTTGCTTTTTCATCTGCTATTTCTTCATCAAAACGATTAGCAATAATTACATCAGAAGTATTCTTGAAGGTATCTAAGTTATGTTCAACTCTGTATCCTTCAAATGCATCATCCTTTATAGTCGGTTCGTATATTTGAACATCTACTCCTCTTTCCTTTATCTTTGCCATAACACTTTGAATAGCAGATGCTCTAAAGTTATCAGATCCTGATTTCATTGTTAATCTGTAAACACCAACAATATTTGGGCCTTTACTAATAACCATATCAGCAATATGTTGCTTTCTAGTATCGTTAGCATCAACGATTGCTTTAATCATATTTTGAGGTACATCTTTATAGTTAGCAAGTAATTGTTTCGTATCCTTTGGAAGACAATAGCCTCCATAACCAAATGATGGATTATTATAATAATTTCCAATTCTTGGATCTGAGCAAACCCCTTCAATAATATCTTGTGTGTTTAATCCTTTTAACTCAGCATAAGTATCCAATTCATTAAAATAAGAAACTCTTAATGCTAAGAACGTATTAGCAAATAGTTTTACTGCTTCAGCTTCAGTATTATCCATATACTTAACTTCAATATCTTCTTTAACAGCACAATCACTTAATAAGAATGCAAACTCTTCAGCTCTTTTGGATTTTTCTCCAACAATAATTCTTGATGGAAATAAATTATCATATAAAGCTTTTCCTTCTCTTAAAAATTCTGGACTAAAGAAAATATTATCTATTCCATATTTCTTTTTCATACTATTAACAAAGCCAACTGGTATAGTTGACTTAACAACCATTATCGTATTAGGATCTCCAATTTCAATAACTTTTTTGATAATATCTTCTACTAAAGATGTATCAAAGAAATTAGTTTTATCATCATAGTTTGTTGGAGTACTGATAATTACAAATCTTGCTCCTGTAAAGGCTTCTTTGTAATCAAGAGTTGCTTTTAAATTCAATTCTTTTTCAGCAAAGAATTTTTCAATATATTCATCTTTTATTGGACTAATTCTATTATTAATTTTATCTACTTTTTCAGGTATAACATCTAATGCTACTACCTCATGTTTTTGACTAAGTAATGTAGCTAAAGATAATCCTACATAACCTGTTCCTGCTACTGCGATTTTCAAAATAATCTCTCCTTTGCTTTTTTTATTTTATTACACAATATAGCAAAATGCAATTACAATACAAAAAACATTTAATTGCTAGTGTAAAATCTTTTTTATTTTTTTGTCAGTAGATATGCCAGTGTAAGTTTTATTAACTTCATTGTAACTATCAAAGTTACCGATATCATATCTTCTTCCAGGCATTTCCATAGCATAAACATTACTTTTATCGTATAACCAATTTATAAATGAACCTGGAGCATCTTTATTACACCCGTTCTTAAGGGCTAGACCTACTTTAGATACATCATCTCTACTATATATATAAAATGGAGGAACACACCAATTTGAATTTGGATTATTAGGCTTCTCAACCATTTCTAAAACTAAATCATTGGCATCAAAATTAACAGAAGCACTTTTTTTAATTTTTTCTTTGTCAGCTTCATAATATCTCATAATACAAGTATCTTTTTTCTCATGAAAATAATCAATAAAACTGTTTAATGAAAAATCTAAAACATTATCGCCTGCTACTACTAACACATCATCATTCAAATCCAATGTAGAAATAGCTAAATTAATATCACTAACAGCACCTAATCTGTTATCATTACTAACTGTACCATCATCTATTACTGTTATTTTTTTTGAGGTGTTTTTACTATTTTTCCATTCTTCAAAATAATTTATAAATTTATGATTAGAAACGACAATATATTCATCAATATATGGGGATGTATCTATGTCATCTACTAACCAATCTAAAATAGTTTTTCCATTAATTTCCAATAAAGGCTTAGGAAAATTTTCTGTTAAAGGATACAATCTAGTCGCATATCCGGCAGCTAATATCACACATTTCATATTACTACCTCCTAATCATCTTTTTAGCTTTTGGTTTTTCTAAGTCAAAGTCACAACCATCGGCAGTATCACAATAATATATTCCAAAAGAATCTTTGTATTGTGGGAATTTTTCTAAATATTTTTGAGTAATATTTTGAGTAATTTCAGACTCTAGACTAGGATCTACAAAAGCTAGACAGCATCCTTTAAATCCTGCCCCACTAAACCTTCCACCATAGATACCGTCAGTTTCTTTCATTATTTCATGAATCTTTTTTAATTCCGGTGAACCAGCCTCATAGTTTTCAATACTACTATCTCCACTTTCAAAAGAAATTCGTCCTAATTCTTCTATATCACCATTTTTCCATGCTTCTACTCCACGTTTTACGCGATCCATTTCCGAATAATAATGCTCAGCACGCTTTCTAAATTGTTCTGGCAATCTGCTACCGAACTCTTTGTATACATCATAGGGAACGTCCCTTAAAACAGTATCGTTATACTTTCCATAATTCATACCAGAAAAGGCTTTTAGAGAATAAGCAGCCGATTTTAATTCATCTACCCTAGTGTTGTATGCACTACCAACCAATGTTCTTTTGATACCACTAAATACAATAGCTATTTTATAAGGTTTCATATTTGGGTTTTGAGGAATAAGTTGATATTCTCCCGTGCTAATATCTAAGTATAATAGATTATCTTTTTTGGATAAAACTTCACATGATTGATCCAGCTTACCACTATTAACACCTATATATTTGTTTTCTACTTCTTGTACTAAATTAATTATTTCATCACTAGATAATTGTAATCCATTTACCATACATAATGCTTTTGCAAAGGCAATAATAACAGCGGCTGAAGAGGAGATTCCTCCAATTGGTAGACTACCATCTATTACGCAGTATAAACCTTTTTCAATACCATATTTATCACGTAATATTTTAGCTGCCCCTCTTAAATAATCCGCCCAATCGTTTTTCTTTTCAGAAATGTCTAAAATATTTTCACCTTTTAAGCCATCGAAATTTAAACTGGTTGCTTCAAACATACGATTACCACTAGGAACGAAAGCCATTGTGATACCATAGTTAATGGCAAAACCAGTTACATTCCCTTTTTGGTGATCAATATGTGCACCAACAGGACAAACTCGATATGGGCAAAAAGAATAAAGTATATAATCACTATCGATATCAGGATAAATACTTTCTAGCTTATTTGCCAATTTACTTTTTATAGTTTCATCGTTCATAAAACACCCCTAAATTCATAAGTGCTCATATTATACTACAAAATAGCCAAAAATTAAAGTATTTTATATTTTTTTCTGTTTATTTTTTAAGCTGTATAAATCATAATAAAAAAATCCGCTAAAGAACGGATTTTAAGCAAAATTCTAAAAATTCATTTAAATTAGTATTTTGTTGCTTTTTTAATTTATTAAGTAATTCTTGAATTTGAATTTCATCAGACTTTTTATATTTTGGATCAGTTGGAAATATTTTTACATATTCCGCTTTTCTTTTATCTCCTAATTTTTTAAAGGGAATATTTGCCATTTCTAATACCGACTCTAATTCAGGGATATTATATATAGGCACTATATACTTATAAGCCCAATGTTCTTTAAACATTTCACAACTAATAAAATCTTTTTTTTGTTTTTCGCTACAGTCATCAGTATCCATAATTATAAATATTTTAAAATTGGCATCTATAGACTTTCCATCATCAGTTAATTTTATATCTTCGTAAGTTTTAATAAAATTTTTAAACGATTTAAATATCTTATTATTCAGTGTGTTTTTTAAACTAGTTATTTGTATAGCCTTTTCACCATTTTTGTCACTATATATTTCCATTTTTAATCTGAGTTTATTCTTAATATATTGACAAATTTGCATCTCCGATTTACCATGAACAATTACAACAGCTTTTGTATAATTTAACTGCTTCATTAAATTTTATTTCCTCTATTTTAGATTTTCAATTAATTCCTCAAAATCTATATCTGCAGGCATAGGAATTCCACCATAAACGCCATTAAGATATTTTCTTCTTGGACTATTATTCTTATGAATTCTTCCTTCAAAATTAGTTATTGCAATTAGTTCTTTTTCGGATTTACTATTAGCATTAAAAATATAAATATTATCATGTGGTATTGATGAATCTATTAGCATTGTATTATGAGTAGTAATAATCAGTTGCCCTTTAACATATTTTGAAATACACTCTAACAAGTTTTTTACAAGTATGTCATGTATTCCAGTATCTAGTTCATCAATTATTACTGTCTGTCCCTCACATGCAGATATTAAATATGGTATTAGCGTTAAAATATTTTGTGTTCCTGTAGATTCAAGAGAAAAATCTACATCCATTGTTTTGCCATAAATAGTTTTTTTACAAAAAAGTTTATATTTTATGTAATTATCTTCATTTATTTTCTTATAATAAACATTCTTTATATCGGAATACAAGTTAGTAAATATTTCATTTATTAGATATTCATTTTTATTAAGTTCTTTTTCATATTTTACAAGAATCTTACCTTCTTCAAGATCATCAATTAAATTATGTTTAGTTCCAATTATACCAAACTCGCTATGATTACCACCTTTTATTTTTGTACATATCATTTTCAAATATAACAATACATCAAACAAATTTTTGGATATTTTTTTATTCATATATTCTCTTTTTTTGTCCTCAATTTCGTATGACAAAATTGAAAGGAAAGAATGTTTACCCCAATATTTATCAATCAATTCAATAAATTCGTTATAATAACTTTTATCGGTAAAAATATTATTATTAATTTTAACATTTCTTTTATCTATGTCAAAAAAATATGTTTGATTTTTACTAATAACATATTCTAGTCTTTCAGCAACAATTTCCTCGTTATTCATTTCAATACGATAAATTCCTTTTTTCTTATTACAAATGAATCCATATTCCATTATCATATTATCTTTTGAATCAATTGTTTTGCAATCATCTATAATCGTTTTAATATCTTTAAAACTATGTTTTGCATATTTTTCAATAAAATCCTCATATTGATTAGATTTATCTTCTTTTTTTTCAATTATTTTTTTAAGCATTTCAATAGAAGATAATGTTCTCATTGTTTCATTAAGAGTATAAAATGAATTTGCAAAATTAGATTTTCCTATTCCATTTTCACCATATATAAGTACTAGATTTTTAGATTTTGTTTTAGTTTTCATAAAATCAACATGCAAATTAACAAGTGACTTATAATTAACTAGTTTAACATATCTTATCATAACAATCTTCCTTTCGATAATATTGTATCACAAAACTAACTAAATAATACCATTTTTTGAAATATTTTTGATGTTGTTGTTATATTTTATACCATTTTTGTAAAAAGTCAACAAATTTAATTACTAAAATGATTATAATAAAAAAATAATGGTCTATAAAAACCATTACATATAAAATTCTTTATACCAATCGGCAAATTTTCTTAAGCCTTCTCTTAAAGATGTACTTGGCTTAAAGCCAAAATCTTTTTCTAGAGGTGTAGTATCTGCATAAGTTACTGGAACATCTCCTGCTTGCATAGGCACTAACTCTTTGTGAGATTCAAAATCATAGTCTTTTGGAAGTACTCCTGCCCTTACCAATTCTTCTTGTAATATATTTACAAAATCTAACAAGTTTTCAGGATTACTGTTTCCTATGTTATAAACTGCATAAGGCGGAATAGGAAGTCCATCATCACCATTTTTCTTCTCAGGTGCGCCCTGCATTACTCTAACTATTCCTTCCACTATATCATCAACATAAGTAAAGTCTCTTTTACAATTTCCATAATTAAATATTTTTATTGTTTCACCTTTAATTAATTTATCTGTAAATCCAAAATAAGCCATATCAGGTCTTCCTGCAGGTCCATAAACTGTAAAGAATCTTAAACCTGTACTAGGTATATTGTATAGTTTTGAATAAGCGTGAGCCATCAATTCGTTAGACTTTTTAGTAGCAGCATATAGGCTTACTGGATTATCTACTTTATCGTCAGTTGAGAAAGGAACTTTGGTGTTACCTCCATATACTGATGATGATGAAGCATAAACTAAATGTTCAACAGGATAGTTTCTGCAAGCCTCTAATATATTATAAAATCCAATTATGTTTGATTCGATATAAGCGTCAGGATTAGTAATAGAATATCTAACTCCTGCTTGGGCAGCTAAATTAACTACTACACTAGGTTTGTACTTTTCAAATAAGGAATTAATTAACTCTTTATCAGCAAGATTTCCTTTAATGAAATTAAAATTGGTAAATTTTTCCAATTCTTTTAATCTTGATTCTTTAATTCTAATGTCATAATATTCATTCATATTATCAAGACCAATAACAGTACAGGTTGGATATTCGCTCAACAATCTTTTAGTAAGATTAGCCCCAATAAAACCTGATGAGCCAGTAACTAATATTGTTTTATTTTCTAAATTTATTTTATTTTTCATAATATCACCTTAACATCTATCTTTTCGCCAAACAATTTTATTTACAATTCCAGTATAACTTTGAATAATTTTAACAACTTTAGTTGACACATTTCTGTCAACATAGTCCGGTACTGGGACTCCAAACTCATTGTGATTTGTCATTTCTACAGCAGTCTCAACTGATTGAAGAAGGCTTTTTTCATCAATGCCTGCTAATATAAAACTTGCTTTATCCAATGCTTCTGGTCTTTCCGTTGAAGTTCTTATGCATACTGCTGATATTGGTTTTCCTATACTCATATAAAAACTTGATTCTTCTGGTAAAGTTCCAGAATCACTTATTACACAAAAAGCATTCATCTGTAAATTATTGTAATCATGAAAGCCTAAAGGTTCATGCATTACTACTCTTTTATCTAATTTAAAACCACTAGATTCCAATCTCTTTCTACTTCTAGGATGACATGAATATAATATTGGCATATCATATTTCTCAGCTATCTTATTAATAGCGTTAAATAAACTTTCAAAGTTTTCTTTAGTATCTATATTCTCTTCTCTATGAGCAGATAATAAAATATAATTATTTTTCTTTAAATTTAATTTATTTAATATATCACTTTTCTTAATATCATCTAAATTATTTTGTAATACTTCAGCCATTGGAGAACCTGTAACATATACTCTCTCCTTAGGTAGACCACATTCATGTAAATACTTTCTTGCATGTTCTGAGTAAGCTAAATTCACATCAGAAATAATATCTACTATTCTTCTATTAGTTTCTTCTGGTAAACATTCGTCTTTGCACCTATTACCTGCTTCCATATGGAATATTGGTATATGTAATCTCTTAGCACTTATAGCACTTAAACAACTATTAGTATCACCAAGTACCAATAATGCATCTGGTTTAATTTGGCTCATTAGTTTATAAGAGCAACTAATAATATTACCAATAGTCTCGCCTAAATCGCTACCAACAGTATCCATATACACTTCCGGATTATCAATCCTCAAATCTTTAAAGAAAATTTCATTTAAATTATAATCGTAGTTTTGACCAGTATGAGCTAAAATACAATCAAAATATTTTCTACATTTTGTAATAACTGCCGAAAGTCTAATTATCTCTGGTCTTGTTCCTACTATAATTAATAATTTCAATTTATTATTTTCTTTCCATTTAATATCCGTGTAATCTGCTTTAATGCTCATTTTTTACCTCCTCACTATATGTATCAGGTTTATTGTAATCAAACAACTCGTTAGCCCACATCAATGTTATTAAATCTTCTGTATTAGACAAATTAATTATATTGTGTGTATAACCTGGTAACATTTGAACTGCCTCTATTTTTTTATCACTAACATAAAATTCTATTATTTCATCAGTACCTATTTTACGTTCTTGTATCAAAGCACTTCCTTTAACTACAATGAAAATTTCCCATTTTGAATGATGCCAATGTTGCCCTTTGGTAATCCCAGGTTTACTTATATTAACAGAAAACTGTCCATTATTAATAGTCTTTAGTAATTCTGTAAAACTACCTCTATCATCTACATTACACTTGAGTGGAAATTTAACTTTATCTTTTGGCAAATATGACAGATATGTTGAATATAATTTTTTTTCAAAAGAATTATTGGGAATTTCTGGTATTATTAAAGTAGACGGTTGTTCTTTAAAAGAATTGAGAATTTCTACGATTCTCTTTAACGTTATCTTGTAAGTTATCGGAACATAGCAATATTCATTTTTTTTATGTGCATTTCCATCCAAAGCATCAAGCATTTCCTCTATAACGTCGTCAATATAACATAATTCTAATTCTGTATCTGGGTTATTTACCTTTATTGCCAAATTATTTGCATAATTATAGCACCAAGTGGCAATCACACTATTGTAATTTGGTTTACACCATTTTCCAAACAAATTTGGGAATCTGTAAACAAAAACATTAACATTATTATTTTTAGCATAATCAAACAATATTTTTTCCCCTTCTAGCTTACTTTTACCGTAATCATTATCAAGTTTGGCTTGAATAGATGAAGACAACATTATTGAACATTTATTATTGTGTTTTTTCAACATATTCAGAAGAATTTCAACAAAATTAAAATTAAAATCAAAATCTTTTTGGTCTCGTGGTCTATTAACTCCAGCTAGATTAAACACAAAATCGCATTTAGAGCAATATTCATCCAATAAATTATAACTTGTATCTTTATCAAACTCATATATTTCTTCTATACTTAGGTTTAACCTTGTTTTATCTTTTTTATCTCTAATATTTTTTAATGTTTCAACTAAATTTTTACCAACAAATCCACTTGAACCAGTTACCAATATTTTCATACTCATACCTCAATTAATTATTATAAACTATTTTCCCTCTTCTCTCCATTTTTTTAACTCATCTTGGACATAATCTGTTGTAAGTATCTTATCTACAGTTTCATCTACGTTTAATCTATTAGTATTGTGAGAAGTGTAAGATTCTTCAGCCATAGTCTTTACAGTTCCTTTTACAACGAATTTATCATAATTCAAATCTCTTGTATCGGCTGCAATTCTGTAATAATTCCCCATATCCTCGCATCTTAAGGCTTCTTCTCTCGTCATAAGAGTTTCGTATAACTTTTCTCCATGCCTAGTTCCTATTATATTTGTGCCAGTATCACCAAATAACTTTTGAACAGCTTTTGCTAAGTCTCCGATTGTAGAAGCATCGGCTTTTTGAATAAAAAGATCACCTGGATTGGCATGTTCAAATGCAAATTGTACTAGATCAACCGCTTCATCTAAATTCATTAAAAATCTTGTCATATTTGGGTCTGTAATAGTAATAGGTCTTCCACTTTTAATTTGATCAATAAATAATGGAATAACGCTACCTCTCGAACACATTACATTCCCATATCTAGTACAACAAATTACGGGTCCTCCCCTTTTAGCAGAAATTCTAGCATTCGCATATATTACTTTTTCCATCATAGCTTTTGATGGTCCCATTGCGTTAATTGGATATGCTGCTTTATCTGTTGACAAACACACTACCCTTTTTACTCCTTCTTCCATAGCGGCATGCAATACATTGTCAGTACCGATAACATTAGTTCTTACAGCTTCCATTGGATAAAATTCACAACTAGGTACTTGTTTTAAAGCTGCTGCATGAAATATGTAATCAACTCCTACCATTGCGTCTTTAACACTTTGTAAATTTCTAACATCACCGATATAAAATGTTACTTTTTTTGCATATTCTGGATATTTTGCTTGTAGTTCGTGTCTCATATCGTCTTGCTTTTTTTCATCTCTCGAAAAAATTCTTATTTCTTTGATATCGCTTTTTAAAAAATGTTTTAATACAGTGTTACCGAAAGATCCAGTTCCTCCGGTAATCATCAATACTTTTCCATCGAACATATTTTTATTATTCATTTAATTTCCCTCTTTTCTTATTATAATCCTTAACAAATCTCAAATAGAACGCAATTCCGCAAATTGAATACGAAATAACTGATGATAAGGCAGCTCCAATACCTTCAAATTGAGGAATTAAAATTATATTACCCAATATATTGGTAATAACTGCAATTAAAAGTAAGATAACTACAACGCTTGTTTTTCCATTTGCAATATAAATTGGATGTATCAATTTATACAAAATCATTGGTATTGTACCAATAAAAATTATTAATGCTATTCCATATGAATTTAAATACTCCTCACCATACATAGTAATCAAAAACCATTTTCCTAGAAATATAAACCCAATTATTACAAATATACAAATTACTATATTTATTAATATAGCAATTTTAATTTCTTTTGGATTATCTCTTTTTGTTGATCTATTATAAAGAATATCTTTAAAAGCATCTGGAATTATCCAAAGCATATTCCCTAATGACACGGCAGTACCATATAATCCCACTTGTACAGAATTTTTTGTCATTGAACTTAAAAACAAAATATCAGCATGATAATTTAAATACATCAACATATTCATTAACATAGCAGGAAATGATTGATAGGATATAGATTTAAGAAGAGATTTATTTATTTTTCCTCTATCAAATATAGTAATTTTATAATTTGCAACCAATAACAAAGATAACAAAATATGATCTAAAAAAACAGCTAAAATTATCATATCTAAATTTCTTTTAAAAGAATAATATATGATAAATAGAACCACGGTATGCAAAATAGAAGTAATTATATTGATAAAATTCTTTTTTGAAACATCCTCGACTATAGCTACAAATAAAATAATGTTTTCTAATGTTAGTAAGTATGACAAAATTGCTATATATCTCACTTTTGTTGATAAGAAAGGAAATAAAATTATAATTAACACCAAATACATGATACCTACCATGTATAATAAGGTTGAGATTATACTTTTTGCTTCCTCATTGTTTTCCCTTTTTATTGATGGATAAATTGTACCAATACCAAGATTTAAAAAAAGTTGAATTAAACTTGCCCAATTTGTAATTGATGTATATTCTCCTCTTAATGCAACACCCAAACTCCTATTAATTAATATCGAATTAAGGAAGCCAACCAATACACATATCAATTTATATAAAATTGTTTTTATATACATTTTTAACGTTTTATTATTTTTCATTAGACTTACTATTCTCCAATATCTTATTATAACCTTCTATTAATTTTTTGCAATTTTCTTCAGCATTATGTGTAATTCGAGCGTGCTTTTTAGCATTTTCGCCTATTTTAATTGCAAGATTTTTATCATCAAATAACCTTTTTACCTGCCATGCCAACAAATTAGGGTCGTTTGCGCGATAAAAAAGGCACTCTTTCTCGTCAATTGCCATTTGAGATGCACCACCTGTATATGCAGAAACGCATGGCATTCCCAAAATCATAGCTTCGCCTAACGTATTTGGACTGTTTTCAATCAGTGATGGTAATACATATATGTTGCACTTTTTCATAACTTTAACCATTTCTTCACCATTCAAAGAACCAGTAAAAATCACTTGTTTTTCTAAATCATATTTTTTTATTAATTGTTTAATATACATACTATACCCAAACTTGTGTAATGATATTTTGTTTTTTTCTACTACTGGGCAATTTCCAGCAACGTATAACTTTATATTTTTATATTCTTTTTTAAGAAGATTAACAGCCTCAAGTACAAAATGCAAACCTTTCAATGGCGAATAACCATTTCCGACAAATAAAGTTTTCTCTTCTATTTCGTTTATATCCCAAGTTTCGCTATAAAAAACTGGTCTTAAAATTCTATTACATTCAAAATAATAAGCACGTGAATTTAACCAATAACTATGTGCTCTATCCCAAAATGTTCTTCCTGTTAAATAATTAGCATTAGATATGGTTTCATTTTCTATCGCCAATCTTTTATTAAACCTAAATTTTTTCCTAAAGAAAATTGTCCATGATGGTAGAAAATGTTTATCAAATATGTTGAATAAATGATCAGAAATCTGTATTTCTCCATACTGATAAGGTTCATAACCAGATAAAATTCCTTGCAATGAAACTAAAACAGGATATTTTTTGACTTTGGAGAACTTATTTTGTATACCAAACTCGTTTCCCTCAATATGTATTATGTCTGGTATAAATCTGTTTAATATTTCATCTCTATATTCATCTTTTATGTTCTTTTTCCCATATTCTGGTGCAACATAGCAAATGAATCTATCAACTTTTATTGTTTTTATTTCTTTTACTTTATCAGATACCATAACAATTCCTATTTCAATATCTTTTTTTTTGTCTAGTTCACAGAGCATATTCATAACCCATCCACCAAAACCACTAGTTTTTACATCTAATTCATTTGCGACTAGTGGAAGAATTTGGGAGGTTACCCACAATACTTTCATCTATTTTCCTCCTTTTTGTTTAGTTCCAGTATATATTGACAGAACACAAATATATAGCAAAGTTGTTTGGGTAATGCCAACAATAGAATGTGATACCATCTCACCAGCAAAAAATGCAACTAACGGTGCATACCTTTCAGAAAAAAATGGTTTACAAAAATTTTCTTTTTTTATCTTTTTAAAAAAAGTGGTATATAACGCTGTAATTATAATCGATCCAACTATTCCATAAGCAGCAAGTTGTTCTATAATCATATTATGAGCAACAAATTCTAAACCATATTTAATGTAATTCAAATTACCAAACCATAAATAATAAGGTTTTTCTTTAAATACTTTGATATACTCTTTCCAAAGTTCGTATCTTCCATTCGAAATATCTGTATTTTGAAGTTTATCCATTCTATGCAATAGATTGGTAAAATACTGATTGATATATGAGTTCGTTTCATACAGCATAAAAAAGGTAATGCCGACTATAAATACAATTAGCAATAGTTTTAAGATCTGATTTAACTTTAATTTACTTAATAAATAAAATAAAATAAACAATCCTCCAACTGCAAGTATTAATAAAAAGCTTCTCGATCCAGTAAATAATCCGATTACCAACAAAATAACAATATTAATAAAATTGTATTTCTTGTGTTTATGATTTGAATCTAAGTTTAAACAAATAAAGTTTAATATTAATATTGCACATAATATACCCAATACATTCTCTCCACTTTCCGTCAATCCAAACCTAGAAGCTTCCTTTAAAAAACTAGGATTAAACAAAAAAGAAAAGAAAGCAGATATTATACATCCTAATGAGCAATATTTAACAATTTTTTCATACATTATTTTTAATGCATCATTTTTAGTATACATATCATAAAATATAATCATGATTACAATTTTTATTGAAGAAAAGAATTGATTAGATTCCATAAAAATTAAAAAACTAGAATATAAAACTAATAATACAGCAAAAGACACAATCTTCTTATTAAGGTTATAATTTGTGCTAATCCCTCTTAAAACCCCCACAATCATTATTAACGAAGGAACCGACATTGACCCATAAGTCAAAAGCCTATTTGGTGCTATCGTCAACATTAATAGTAATATTATTTCCTTTTTATTACAAAGTGCTGTATATAAAATTGAAATAACAAACGATATTAGTATGATATTATTTGCATGATATATCGCTGCAACTTGACCAATTAATATTAATATAACAGCTATAACAATAGTTAAAAAATTTGTTTTTTCTTTTAATTCAGTCATTAACGTTACACCCCGTTTTATTTAATTAAATTAGCGACTTGGTCAATATAATTATTATAATCAAATACACTTTCATTTGTATCACATTCATAGGGAATTCTTTCAATAGCTCTAGAAATTTCATCAACATCAATAGAATCAATACACAATCCATTTTTTCCGTTAAAGTAATCATTTATGTTACTAGATTTGTTAGTAATAACTGGTGTTTTACAAGAAATTGCTTCTACAAACTTAGTTGGGAATCCTGCCTTGGTTACTCTATTATTTTCTCTAAAAAAAATACTATAATTTGCCTTTTTTATAAAATTCAATGCATCATTGTGACATAATCTGCCATGAAATTCTATCTTACTACTATCGAACGAAATTTTCTCGATGTTATAATTTTTAAAATATTCTTCTTCTGAAATTCCTACAATATCCAAATGATAAGGTCTTTTTACTTGTTGTATAGCATTTATTAAAATTTTTATTTCATCTTTTTTTCCTGGATTTCCAGCATATACCAGCATAAGTTTATTATGGGATTTCTTATAATCATTTAGCCACTTAATATCATTTAAATCAGTTAATATTGGCAAATATATTCTATTATTAACATCTTTATAATAACTCATCAAATATTTACTAACTAAAATTAATCCATCAACTTTTCTATTTAAAACCCTCATTCTAAACCACGTATCAAATCCTTTTAACACCTTATAAATAAATCCATGACCGTTTGCTGAATACCACTCTGTAACATCGCTATAAATTTTAATGTCGTGCTTCTTACAGTATCTAATTAATTTGTTCATAATAACTGCTTGAAAATTATACAATATTATTGATTCAACATTATCATATTTTTCTATTATTTGAATGTATTCTTGAGGATTTGATAAATAATTAATCCATTCTTTTTTTGTTTTAGGATATTTTATGCAAAATGCTTCATCATTACCATCTATAAAGATTTTTGTTTTGTTTTCTCTATTAACACCTATATACACAACTTTTCTACCAAGTTTTTTTAATATTTTTGCATTTGTTCGTACACGATGAGCAGCAGCATTTTTATCCGGCAATTCGAAACCGCCAATATATATAATAGTCCTTTTCTTATTTTTCACTTTCTTTACTCCTTTGCTTTTATTCAATAATACACAGAAAAAATTAATATTTTATATTTTTTCTTATAAATTTTCCATATATTTTTCGACAACAATATTTCTATCAAATTCTCTTTCTATTTTTTTTCGCCCATTTAACCCCATAAGTTCACGTTTTTTATTTGACATATTGATTATTTTTTCAACAGCTTCAATAATAGCATCTTTATTTTTAACTGGAACAATGAAACCTGTAATCCCATCGTCAACTGTCTCACGACATCCGCTTCTATTCGTACAAATTATCGGTCTAGCATGTGCTGCTGCTTCTAACAAAACATTTGACATTCCCTCAGGATAATAAGACGGATGAATAACGCAATTAGTCATTTCAAAAAAAGGAATCATATCTTTTTGTTCGCCATGATAAATTATCAACTTTTCTTTCTCAAATTCTCTTAATATTTTTTTATAATTATCATCATCACAATATCCACAAATATGAAATTCTGTATTTGGATATTTCTTTTTTATAGCTTTTGCTGTTTCTAGATAAATGTCTATTCCTTTATCTTTCATTATCCTTGCAACAAATAAAAAATTCACAACTTTACCATGTGGGTAGCTTAAAATTTTATGTTTAACAAGATCTACACCAGAACCAGGCAAAAGTACAATTTTAGTATTTTTAGACAAAATTTTTTTTTCTAAGAAAAATTGTTTATTATCAGAATTTTGAAAAAAAACTGTATCTGCTTTTCTTAATCCAACCCTACTTAGTGCTATAGTTATTTTTTGCATTATACCAGGGTATTCCAATGCTGTTCCCAATCCTGTAATATTTGGCATAAATTTTATTTTATACTTAGCACAAGCAATTCCACCATATATATTGGGCTTTATATTATAAGACAACACTAAATCTGGCTTTATTCCCTTTAACAAAGATTTATATTTTTTCAACAATTGAAAATCCGAAAATGGATTAGTGCTATGCCTACCTATTTTTATATCAATTACCCTACATCCAATATTTTCTAATTCTTCTTTAAAATTCAAGATTTCAGCGACAACGTATACGTCATATTTTCTTTTTACCAGCTCCTTTATTAAAGCTTCTCTTAAGTTATAAGTATATGTCGTATCGTTGGCAAGTATCATTACTATCTTTTTCATAAAATCCTCATTTCTTTATAGTAAAAATTAATGCAAATAATCTATAATTCAATTAACAAATTCACAATTCTTTGTATTTAACGTAAGGGATTCATTACTAAAATTATTTCGTGACTTATAGATTCCTAAAGAGTTATATAATTACTGACATTAATTTATAAATTTCCATTACTCCAACGCAAAACATACTCCATGGTAATGTATTACAATTTTTTTCAAATATTATTTATTCTTTATTTCTAATATCTATTATTGTAAATGTCTTGATAAGTTATGAAAAATAAAACTCGAATCTTTTTAAATAAATAATCTTATAAAAAATAAATCGAACATTATTTAAAATCATACAACTAAAAGTACATCACAAATTTCTTATCATAACAAGCTACAACTTTTACATCGATTTTTCCGTTATTATTAGGTTATCTACATTATATAAAAAATAAACAAACCATAACAAAGGATTTATTTATTTATTTTTGGTATTAGATCCTAATTATATTTCAAATGTATTGCATATCTTCCTTTGATTTATTATCAATATTTTTCTTACTCTTGTTATTTTTCCATTGTCCTTTTAATTCTTCAAGTTCATTTTGAATCCCTGTTTTAGAAAGGTCTGATCCTTTTCTAGACAAAACTGTTTTTACTGTTCCAATCAAAACTTTAACATCCATTAAAAACGAAAGATGATCTACATAATAAATATCTAAATTTATTTTTTCTTTTATACTTATATCATTTCTACCACTAGCTTGTGCAAGTCCTGTTATGCCAGGTAACACTTCTAGTCTTCTTTTCTGATTTTCTGTAAAATATATTTCATAATCAGTTATCCAAGGACGAGGGCCAATAAAAGACATCTCCCCCTTTAATATATTAAATAACTGTGGAATTTCATCCAAACTTGTCTTTCTAATAAAATTTCCTACTTTAGTTACTTTGTTTTCTTCTTTAAAATCATGCACATTGTTATCTTTTGCCATACTTCTAAATTTATAAAGATTAAATACTTTTCCGTTTTTACCGCTTCTTGGCTGAATAAATAAAACAGGTCCCCTACTATCTATTTTAATTGCTATTGCTACAATTAACATTATTGGAGAACAAACTATTATTAATA
This sequence comes from uncultured Bacilli bacterium, assembly GCA_947623975.1. Classification (GTDB taxonomy): domain Bacteria; phylum Bacillota_I; class Bacilli_A; order RF39; family UBA660; genus RUG13868. Next base: position 16,735 of record CANQHY010000001.1, on the reverse strand, counting down.
TTAATGCCATTACGAAATCAATTATTCTTTTTATTATTCTATACACCGTAACCACTCCTTCTAAAACTCCCTAAAAAAAGATTGATTTATATTAATCTAGACCAAGACTCTACAATTATTAAACCATAAGCATTCTTTATAATAATTTATGCACCTAATTAAAATTAAACACAACCCCCACTTTCTCGTTAATTATATAGCAAATTATGAAAAAAAGCAATACAAAATAAGAGTATTATAATCATTAAATTTATTGAATTTTTCCAAGCATTTTTTCAATACCAATAGCATCGATTATACAATATTTGCATCAATTCGTCTTAAGTTTCAATTTGATGCAAGAAATTTCAGATTCATTACCATTTTTTACCATTATACAAAATTATTTTATATTCATAGCTTAATTTACTCATATAAAAACCTCGTTTCTATGTCCAAGAAACGGGGTTCATATCTGTATCTATCACCTTTTTCAAATATAATTATCTTTCTAACTCTGAATTTTTAATTATTTTTTCTTTTTATAGCCAAACACCAAAGAATATTCCAGCCATTGTAAGTATAAGTCCAACTACCCAAAATAATTTAACTATATCTGTTTCTGCCCATCCTAATTTTTCAAAATGATGATGTAGCGGTGTCATTAAAAATAATTTCTTTTTAAAGACTTTTACCCAAAACACTTGTAATATTACACTCAATGTCTCTATCACAAACACGCTTGCCACTATTAAAAGAGTTATTTCTCTATGTGTTAATATGGCAACAACAGCCATTACAGCCCCAAGTGATAAAGAACCAGTATCTCCCATAAATACTTTAGCAGGATGCGTATTAAAGATTAAAAAGCCAAGAAGAGCCCCTGTTAAAATAAAGCTAAATATTCCAACCTCTTCAAATCCTGCTGCCAATGAAATAAGACTAAAGGCTATTGCTGAAAGTCCTCCAGCAAGACCATCTAGTCCATCAGTCAAATTTACAGCATTACTTGCACCTATTAAGATGAAAAGAAGGAATACACCATAAAACCAACCCATTTCAATATTTATACCAAGAGTTCCCACTATAAGAGCAGTCTGTCCACCCTTTTCCATATACAAATAAAAGAACACTAAAGCTATTATAAGTTGTAAAAATAATTTTTGATAAGTCGTAAGACCTTCATTATTTTTCTTTTTAATACTCAAAAAATCATCTAAGAAACCAATTATCGCATATCCTGTAAAAACAAATAAAATTATTATTAGATTAGCAGTCAGTTCTATTTTATCAGTTATTAAAAGAAAAAACGTTGCAAGAAGTGTCGGAAGCACAAAGATAAGTCCTCCCATAGTAGGAGTTCCTTCTTTTTTCTTATGATTTTCACCAACAAAAATACTAATTCTTTGCCCAATATGATGTTTTTTTAATATTGGAATTAATATAAGACCAAATACTATTGCTGCTAAGAATCCAATCATTATTGCAAAAACTGATTTTGTTAATAATAAAATTCCCATTTTTTCACTCCCTAAGCTTGTTTAATTATACTATAAATGCTTGATATTTTCTACTTTTTTTAAGTAATTTATAAAAATACTGTAAATTACATATTAATTATATTTTATTATGTAAAAAAAAGAATTAATTTTAATAAAAAGAAAAGAAATATTTAAAATTATTCACTTTTCTTAATTGTAACTAATAAATATTCGGAATTATTACCAGTTCTGAAAGGATAAGCCCAACCTCCCATTCCTGATGTTACTATAACAGATAAATCATCTATCCTTCGATATCCATATATCAATTTTTTACTATCGAATAACTGCTCTAATAATCCTGTTGGAAATATTTGTCCACCATGAGTATGACCTGATAATTGTAAATCATATCCTAAAGTATTATTTACATATAAATCATTTGGATGGTGATCTATTAACAACAAGAATTTATCTTTATCTAAATTATCTATTAGTTCACTACTATCTTTTCTTCTTTTTGAAAGTGGAAAATCAGTATCATCTCTTCCTATTAAAATTATATCGTCATTAATAATATAATAATCATCGATTAAGGCAATAATATTTTCTTCTTCTAAAGTTTTTGCCAATTCTTCTTCAGTATATTTTCTTTCTTTACTATTATATTTTGCTTTATCGTGGTTTCCATAGACAAAAAATATACCATATTTACTTTCAATATTACCTAAAGTATCGTAAACGTCATTCATTTCCTTTTTTGTTGTATTTTCATCAGTTATGTCACCACCAAGTATAATAAAATCAGCCTTTAAACGGGATATTTCTTTTACATATTTTTCCAATTTTTCTTTATTCATAGTAGTTGGATAATGTAAATCTGATAGAAATACTATTCGATAATCAGAACTAATATCTTTGTTAGTTTTTATTTCATATTCTTTTACTACAACATTAGTCATATTAAAATAAGCTAATATTAAAATTAATATTGTTGTCGCAAATGGAATTATTCCACTTTTTTGTAATATTTCTATTTTTTTATTGTTCTTATTTCTTATTTTCTTTTCAAGTAGGCAATAAAAGTCGACAATTAAAGAGAAAACAAAGAAATGGGTAAATATTACTATCCATACTCCAAAAGGATAGCAACCTAATACAGTTATTATTAGTGCTATTAGTGCAAAAAGTATTTTTTCATATTTAGTTATTTCTTTTTTAAAAAGAGTATAAAACCTTTTAAAAAAATAATAATAGTAAAGTCCTACTGGAGAATATAATAACACCATCATTAAATAGTACGAAATCATAATAAAATCCTTTCTATATAAATTAAAATTATCAACCTATAAATAATTTTACTAAGAAATCATTAAATATTAAAGATAGAAATATAATTTTTTTAGAAATTAAAAGAGTGATATTTTCTTCATCACTCTTTTGATTTTTAAAACTTAAAATAATTAAAATTCTTCTTTTCTATTCTTTGCAGAATATTTTTTGTATCCAATTACTAAGGCACATATTACTATTATTAAGACAAGAAGAATTGGGAATACAAAAGTATAATTATTTACTTTTTTAACCTGTTCAACACCTGTATTTGGTGTATTATTTCCATGTTCAGCATCAGGGTCATTTGGCTCTATTGGTGTTGGTTCTTTTTTGTACTCGAATACTGCTTCTATTGTCGAACTAGAATTAAATTCTGTTGTCTTAGTATCAATTTCCGAACCATCTTCTTTGATAAATTTAGAGAATTTATAATCTTTCTTTCCTTCTTGCTCTGCTTGTTTTTCTAACTCTCTTAATTTATTATTTAATTTTTCTAATTCCTCACTAGATAAATCTCCAATTGTTCTTCCCTCTTCTAATTCTACACTGACAATATCTTTATACTTTCCATCATCATTTTTATAAACTACATTAATTTCTATTGTAAACTTACTAACTACTACGATATCTTTAGTAAGAACAGTATCTTTGTTAAGCTCTATTTCTACACCATCGTCAACAAAGACAAATCTCTTAAATGATATTCTACCTTCAGGGACTTTTTTCATTGCCTCTAGATCTTCTTCAGCATCCTTTAAATCACCGAATGTTTGGAAAGCTTCTAAATAATATGGATTTCCATTTATAGTTACCTCAATTCCATAAATAGCTTTCAATTTTGTATGTTTTGTAAGTTTATCATCATCATTAACAGTAGCGTTTGTTTCATAATCAACAAATCTTATGAATTTATCAGGTTTTTGATATTTCAAATCTTTTACAAGTGTATCTAAGTCAACTGTTTCCTTATAAGTTTCATTGCCCACAATTTCCACGTCAACAACGTACTTAGGAGTTAAGACAATATTGTCATTAATTTCTTCGTCCTCTTTATTATTAATTGACTCTAAGGTAATTAAAGTATCATCTTTATCAGTTACTACTCCAACAAGACGCATATCTTCTCGCTCTAGCTTTCCTAATGATTCAATTATCTTGGTATCACTAGATAATTTTTTACCTTCTTCAAGATAATAATCTTTTTCACTAATTTTGACAGTGACAGCAAAAATTGCAGTTAATTTAGTATTTTTATTAAATTTATAAGATGTATCGTCACTTTCAAGTATTGTTTTATCTTCTGTTACAAAATGTAAGAAAGTTCTATCTTCTTTTGTTTGAACTAAATTGTAATCACTCTCATTATTCTTTTTAATATCTGCTAGTGTCTCGCCCGCTTCAATTTCAAATTTTTTAGTTGTTTCTCCTTCGATAGTTATCTCGATATTGTACCTTGCTCCAATAGTCGTATTTTTAACTATTACAGTGTCATCTTTACTAAAATCAAGGTTACTTTCTCCATCAGTATAGTAGAATCCTTTGAAATTATAACCATCGTCAATAACTTGTTGCTTTAAAGCATTAAGTGCCTCATCAATAGCATCTTGATTTTCATAATCTGCTAGTGTTTTTCCTTCTTCAATGGTAAAGGTTTCACTACCAATTTTAACCTCAACACCATATTTAGCAGTTATTTCAACATACTCGCTAACAACAAGATTAGAAACCTCATCCATAGTCATTTCTTTGCCATTAACTAAAAATTTATTAATTACTTTTCCTGGTACATTTTTTAAGTTTTCTATTGCTGTAAGAAGCTCACTATTACCACTTTCTTTAATCTTTTTTCCTTCTACTACATAGTAATCAACAGTTCCTACTTTTACTTTGTAAGATACTTTAGCATTAATGTATAAATGAGTATTAAATTTGGTATCTAAAAGTTCATCTAATTCATTTTCCATGAATTCTCTATTAGTATTAGTCTCAATATAAGAGTAAAATTTTCTATTTTTTTCTTCGTTATTTGCAGAATCTTTTAATAATTTTAGAGCCTCTTTTATTTTTTGTTCATTAGATCGCAATGTTTCGTTACGATAAGCTTTTAATCCTTTAGTACCTTCATGAATCTCGCTATCACCATAAATAGGATTATCATAATCTTCGACAATACTTACATCATAATGATAAAGAGCTTTAATTGTAATATCTTTAGTAATAGAATCTAATTCTATATCATTTCCTTTTTCATCTACTATTTTGTCAAAATGTAAGTTTTCACCATTTTCATCTTGATCTGATACTATATCAAGTCTTAACGTTTCTAAAGCTCTATTTGCTCTTTCATCTGTAAAATCGTTAATACTATTTCCTTCTTCTAAGCTGTATACTCCTCCTACATTTTCTCTTTCGTCTTCAATTGTAATGAATACTAAATATTTAGGAGTTAAAGTCATAGATTTTTCAATCTCGTCTGTCTCTTTTATTTCATTTCCTTCTTCATCAACAAATCTAGAAAATCTATTTTCTTCTTTTTTATTATATTTAGCAGCATTGTAACGTTCTTTTAATTCATTATTACCACTATTTAAAATAGCTTTTTCTATAGTTTCTCCTGCTTCAAGTTCAAATTCTTCATCACCTATTGTTAGTACTATGTTGTATCTTGCATAAATTGTCGTATCGTATAAAAGATTTTGTAATAGTAATTCCTGTTTTAATATTTCTTTATCTTTTTCTTTTGTTCTATCAAATATAATATTACTAGAATCTTTATCATAAGATGCTACAAATCCATCAAATGTTTTTCCTTTTTCGATATTTTGGGAAACATCATCCATAGCACTTAATATTTCACTATCATTATTTAGGCTTTTTAAATTATTTCCAGCAACTATTTCATAAGTTTTAGTATCTTTTTTACCAACTAATTTTACTTTTATTTTATATATTGCTTCGATTTCAATACTTTCTTCTATTTTATCTTTTTCAAGATTTATTTGTTTTCCAGTTTTATCTACGAAACCACTAAAATGTCTTCCCTCTATTTCACCACTTATAGATTCAAGAGCTGTTTTAATTTCTTCGCTAGAATTTAAAGTAAGTCCTTCTTCTAGTGGATAATTATTACCATCAATTGTTATCTGATTTAAATATTTAGATGTAAGTTTAACATTTGCTGTAATACCATCTTCGTAGCCAACTTCTCTACCTTTTTCATCGACAAACCTAGAGAACTCTCTTCCATTACTGTTTTTCATTTTAACAGTAGTAAAGCGTGGATCATCTTTAAGATCATTTAGTGTTTTTCCAGCATCTAAATAGAAAGGCTCTTCTTCGTTTATTGTAATAGAAACTTGATGTATTGCTTCAATACTACAATCTTGTGTCATTTCTAAAGAATTAATTAATTCTTCCTCATAAGAAGGATCATACGCTAGAGAGCCATTACCATTATAAATAACAAAACCCTTAAATACTTGTCCTTCTTTGTTTTGAATACTAGTTAAATCTTTTCTTATTTGTTCAGCATATTTGCTTTCTGCAATAGTTTGTCCTTCTTCTAGAATATATTCTTTATTTTCTACTCCACTACCACTAGGAACATTTTTAATTGTCAAATGTATTAATTTAACAAACTTAGCATACAAATCCATATTTGTACCACTAACAACGGCTGGATAGACATCATTATCTTTCTGATATTCATCACTATAAGTATTGCCATCAAAGTTTCTAAACCAACCTTTGAAGATATTACCTTCTTTTTCGATATATTTATTTTGAGTTAGTTCAGAAATTTGGGTATTTCCATCATAAAGTTTAATTAAAGCATTACCTTCGCTATCATAAATACCTACAACTCCAGCACCAACTGTCTTGCTATATTTACGTTCTAATGTTAAAACATCTTTTGATATTTCATTGTGACCACCATCAACTAAAGAAAGATACATACTAGACGTATTGTCAATTTTTACAATATTGTTGTCACTTGCTGTATTATCAGGAGCAAAACCAAAAATTACACTGTTATTGCTTCTAGCATTTGGAAGATCCTTATCAGCAATTATGCTTCCATTCTTTATATCGATTACTACGTTAGTGCTCTTATTTTCACCAGTTCCAAATGAAAACATTTTAGTAGGTCCATTTCCACTAGGAATTTCACTATTTATTGTAGAATCATCTATTTCGATAGTTAGTCTATCCTCTTTGTTTATTGCAATAGTTTCATTATCTCTATAACTTACTGATGGTCCAATAATTAAAGATTTATCTCTTATGTATAGTTTATTGTTGCTACCATCTTCATATTTAATTGCAGTTCTTCCTAATATTTCAGATTTAGAAATGTTTATGGTAGTATCGCTAGCATTAACATAAATACCATAGTGAACACCAGGTTTAACAAAGGAAGTTCCTGTAATGTTAATGACAGAGCCATCTGCTTTATCAGTAACATTTAAAGCCATTGCATCATGAATTGGATAACTACCATTAGATGATCTTAGTATTCCCCAAATATAAACATCTTTTATATCCAAGTTAACTTTAGCATCGGCTTTTATAAAAATAAAATTGGGCTCGACGCTTTGACTACCAGATTCAAATCCAGATAGGACAACCTTATCAGTAGTAGCTACGGTTATCGGAACATCGATAACCGTCTTGTTACTATTTGAACTTAGTCTAGTTCCTACTCCTTCAATTGTAAGTTCTTTATCAATAATAACGGTTTTATCACTACCGCTACCTCCTGTATAAGAACCAGCTCTTAATTTTAAAATAGTTCCAGGTTCAGCTTCACTAACGGCCTTTTTTAGTGTACCTGCTCCTGGTTCTACGTATTTTACTATCTCTAGTGCCGATGTATTAGATACAATAGATATACCTATTACAGTCAACAGAGTAATAGTAAAAGTAGCTAAAATTGTTTTAATCCATTTCTTTTTAAGCTTTCTCATATTATAAAAATCCTTTCTTATCGACATATTTTTTATACAATAAAATATTATCATTTAGAAAGAATGATAGTCAACGATAACTTAAATAAATAATCCTTTTTTCTGGCACTTTACACTATTCATTACTAATCATTTATAATAAAAAAATTAGGTAATAATTTTAATAGAAAATACTAATTATTACCTAATTATTTTTAACAATTAATTTTAGAATCGCACAAGCAATCAGCATCGCCATTCGTATACTTTATTTTAATAGTTTTCACTGCAAACTTTTTTTCTACAGATATATCATATATAGCCACATGCTTTAGTTCATCATAATAAAAACTATTATCACCACAATTATACTTAGTTAAATTTGATAAATATAAATCAAAATAATGTCTTACATATTCCGACTTTCTCAAAGTTTTAAATACGATTTCACCATTGCTATCTTTAACATAAAATGTAAGTAAAGGAATATCAATATCTATTTTATCAGTAGTGTATTTTTCTCTAAAAAATGTTCTATTGCATAATAGTAGTAACATAATTATAGCCAATAAAACTACTACAACTGTTTCAAAAATATAAATTGTTTTTTTCTTTTCCGAGGTTTCCACATTATTATTAGAAATCTTTTTTAGTTCTTTGGAAACCTTTTTAGTTCTATTCTTTTCTTCTTTAGCTTTCTTTTTGGTGTCTTTTAGATTTTTCTTCTTTTTATCATCACTTTTTACCATAACTCATCACCTATTATATGCCACAATTATATAATAGTTATTAATCAAATTCAAGATAAAACGAATATAAACAACGAAAGAATTTATTCCATAAAAGTAAAAAGATGTTGAAGAAATATTCAAACATCTTTTGTTTTACATATATGGCGGAGCGAGAGGGATTTGAACCCTCGCATCAGTTTAACCCGATCTACACCCTTAGCAGGGGCGCCTCTTCAGCCTCTTGAGTATCACTCCAAATCGCCTGACTAACTAATTATAACCTACAGTTATTATTTTAGTCAACTATAAATTCAATTCTGTCAAAAAAACAAATAGAATTTCTATTTGCTTTATTTATCTTTTCTAACTGTTTTGGACAAATCGTATACTCCACCAGCGGAAAAAGCGGACATTACACACAAAATAATTGCCTCCATTAAATTATTTTCAACACCAGCAAAATAACAAATAAATCCTGAAATTACTCCTATGATTAAATTCTGTAATGGTATGTTGTTTTTGGTACGCAAATTAGTACTTTTGCAAATAGACCCCAAAACTAGTGTCGTAAATAAAACAATACTAGCAACAGTTAATGTCATTATGATCACTCCCTCACTATTACACTATATGAAGGATGATATTTTTTAATTATTATATTTGATAAGTAAAAGAACAAATTTATTACAATCTGTTCTTTTGCTTTATATTATTGTTCTTCTCTTTTCTTAACTACGAAGACGTAAATTCCAACACCAACAGCAAATACTGCTACAGCACATCCTAAAATCAAAAGCCAACTATCGTTATCTTCTTCTTGATCATTATCAGTACTAGTATTGTTTTCTAAATTATTATCATCGGTCTCAGGTTCTGTTGTATTATTATCGTCTCCAATAACATTGCTTTCATCGTTATTACTATTATTGTTATTGTCATTGTTATTATTGTTATTATTGGTATTATTGGTATTATTATTCGTCGTATTACCGCTATTAGGATTGTTTGAATCGTTGCTTGTAGTTCCTCCATTATTACCAGAAACATTTTCTTCTTTGTTGTTATCATCTTTATTGTCATCTTCGTCTTTTTTGTCTTCTTCTTCGTCTTTATCTTCATCTACCGGAGGATTTTCTTCACTAGTGTTGGTAACAACATAAGTAAACTCTGTTTTATCACCTAACGTTATATGTTCTTGTGAAACTTTTTTAGAATTCCAGCTGTTATCTACAACAGTTAGAGATGATTCACTAAGTTTATAATTAACATTTTCTAAAGAATCAGTAGATAACTCAATATTTCCTAATAATAATTCTTTTTTTGAATTAAGTAAGTTATGACTGGAACCTACACCACCAGTCGTTATACGAATAGTTAGTGTATGGTTCCCATTATTATAGTCGTAACTTTTTTCATAATTACTAGATGATATTTTATTATCGAAGGCAAAATTCTTAACGGAAACGTCGCCTTCCAATTTAAGTACTAACTCTACTCCTCCAACAAATCCTTCTTCGAAATGAAGAGTTGTTTTAATCTTTCCATTACTCTCTTCACCAAAATTAACTTTAGTTAAGGCATCAACGGAAGTAAATGAACAAAATAAGCATGTTATAAATGTTATTACAATTAATATATTTTTCTTCATAACCTCACCACCCTATTTCTTATTTGTATCTTTAATTTGAATTTTTGTTAATTCATCATATTTTTTCAAATCAGTAACCATCTTAGATGTACTAGTTAATCTTTGACCGGCATTTGTAATGGCATTATTAACTCTATATAAGTAAGCACGAATACTTGTTGATTCACCTATCATTTTTTCATATTCTTCTTTTGTCATAACATATAACCAAGTTCCATTTGCAACATCATAGACTGAATTATCACTATTAAGCTCGGCAAATAGTAAGAAATATCCGCCATATACTTTTTCTATATTGTTGGCATCTGCTATTAATACGTTGTTAAATGATGGATTGCCACGGTATGATCCTTGAATAACTACAGAACCAGCCTTAATTATTCCTTCAACATCACCATTTTCATCGACTTTATCGATAGGGCATCCTGCTGTTAGATAACAATAATCTTCTTCTAATAAACCAATAGAGTCATTATTAAAGTCAACGTTATCACCAGGAGGTGCAATAACATCAAATTCAGCTCCTGATAATCCAGCTTTGTTACCATCTGATTCAATCTTAATGTAACCTACACCATTATATGTCCATAATTGACTTTGGCTATCAGTATCTTGACCCATAAAGTAAACTGTCTGTTCAGGATTATCAGCACTAAGACTGAATTCTCCAACTCTTGCAACTATCCAACTACCATCTTCACCTGTTGCACTTACAGAAATTTTATATTTTGTAATCGTATTTGGAGCAAGATTGCCATCTTCTACTAAAGCACGATATTTGATACCACTTACAGACATTGAATTATTTAAATTAATTATTACGTAAGCGTTTCCATCATCGACAGAAATACTTGGTTTATCACTAGTTTGATTCAAAGTTTTAATTTTTTCATCACCTTTAAATCCAGTTGAAAGATTTCCATCAATAAGATTATTTACATGTAATTTATTAGGATCTAAATCGATATCTTCATTATCGACTATTTCGCCCTGTTCTTTTACATTTGACGTAATTGTAAAGGCATCTTTTTTAACGCTTCCATCATGAGAGATTTTAATCTCATCTAATGTTACAGTATTTGTTTTATTCAATAGATAATCGTATGCTACTACTTGGTATGTGTATGCTCTATTGTTTTCTGCTCCGATATTATCGGTAAATGTATTCATACCACTTGGAACAAAGGCAATAGACACACCATTACGAATTATTTCATAACCTAATATCTTATTAGATTCATTTGTAACATTAAAGTTTAAAGTAACGCGTTTATTAGTACTAGAAGCATCTTCAATACTAGCAGTTAAAATATCTGAGTTTGTAATCTTTTCACCACCTGCTAATATATATCTTCTAGCTTCATCATTTAAATAGTAAATTTCTCTTGTTTCTTTTTCAAGTTTTAAATTTGCTATTTCTTCTTTTACTTTATCAGTTGCAACTAATCCCCAAGCACTAAAGAAATCAGTTAAATCTTTATTAGCAGCGATACTAGCATAAAGGATAGTTAATTCATCTCTTGAAAGTTTGTTTGGATTAGTATATGTTCTTGAGAATTTATTGATTCTTGCATAAATGGAATTTTCATCATTAAATGTTTTGTTTCCGTCATATGCTAGATGAAGTTGCCAATACATTCCCAATTGAACAAACACATTTTGTGCTCTTCCTAAAGTATGAGATGTTACTTTATCATATATTTTTTCGTAAATGTTACTTAACTCTAAACGAGAATTATCATAATCGTTGCTAGTTTGTGCAAGTAATGCATAAATGTTGTTAGTTACCTCAGCAAATACGGTATCTTTTTGGTTTATTTGATGACCAACCTCATGGCTTATTCCCCAACCGAAATATCCAGTAGCATTATCGCTATTTCTACTTGCTTGAACAAGTCCTGCTATTGAACCATATTCGATACCTACGTGGTACCCACCAGCATACATGAAGGCACCATCAAACATCTGCATATAACGAATGTTGATTCTAGCTTTTGGCATTTCATCAGTTGTAACAGAAGCATTTCTTGATAATCCTTTTTGACGATAGAACAACTCCATCATTTCATCGAATGCTTCCATTGATTCAAATAATGTATCAGTTTTTCCCTCGATAGTCGTAGCTTTAGAGTTTAAAGCATTTAAAACAGCTATACTAGATACAGAGAAAATTCCATGTTCTGTAACGATTTCTGTAGATGCTAAAACACTACTATACTTATCAAATATCAAACCTTCACTAGCATAAGTGCTTTCTAGCTTACTATTGTAATCAGTAAGTTCTTCAATATAATTTTTGATAGCTTCTTTCTTTAACTCGTCATTCTCAAGCAAAGTTGTATCTACCATAGGTATTTTAGTACCACCACTAACTCTTACTTTAATTGGATTAGCTGCATCAGGCTTAGATGTGTAACGAATATAGACACTTCCACCACGTTCATCGGTTGAAGAACCAATCGTTGGCACTTTAATTATATTTAATCCTTTTTGTAAAGCTACTGACGTTTTATTCCATTCACCTGCTTCGGCATGATATTGTGTAAATACCAATTGTACATTTACACTGCCAGTTGATCCAACATAAACATTTAAAGTCTCACCAGGTCTTGCTACAATTCCTAATGGTTGATAATCACTTATTGTCATAGCAAATTTTAAATGTCCATTATAACTATTGGAAATGTTAGGATTTAACGTAATAACGTCATCTATTTTTTCATCCTTAAGAATCTTCTCAGCATAATCCAAATCGGCTAGAACACTATCTCTATAAGGCGAATATTCATCGTTATCTTTAAGTTCTGCTCTTTCTCTTAAAGCATTGATATCATCCATATCAACACCATCAGCAAGAACTAATCTTAAATCATCAGTAAATAGTGCTGCAACATCATCTACTAATGAGTCGTATTTATAAAATTTAACCTCGTCTATTTGCATATTGTTGCTTCCGTTTCCAGCAACAGTAAGTGCAAAAGAAACAGCTTTTGCTGTGATTGGCTCATCAAGTTTTAACACATAATATTTACGATTATTTTCATCTGTTTTAGTAGTTAAAGTAGCTTTTACTTCTATTCGATCAGTATCGTTATAAACATCATGTGATTCTTTCCAATAATGAAGCTTTATATCATTACTATTTTGCCCTCCTGCTTTATAACTGTATTTAAAGCCATCAGGAACAGTAATGACAAATTCATCCATTTCATAAGCTTTATCTAAGACAATAACTGGTGCTCCAGTATTAAATCCATAGTGAGCTGAAATTTGCCAATCATCATGATTCCAATAAGTAGAAAAATCATCATCGACAATTGAATTTCCATCATTATTTGTCATTGTTCCAGTAGAATATTGAACTTTTTCGATATGTGTTGTTCTTTTTGTTAATTGATCATATTCAGAATTAATTAGATAATATCTAGGAACAATAGCAGCTCCTGATTCTAAGGTTTTAGCACTAACTAACGTATAAGTTTCGCTTTCCCCGATCTTATTTACACCTAAAACATAAGCTTCATATGTTGTCGATGCCTTTAATCCTTTTAATTTATAACTATTAGTAGTAATGTTATCTATAAGTTCAAATTTATCAGCACCTTTTTCACGGTAATAAAGTTTATATGATAAAGTATCATCCATATCGTTCCATGAAAAGTTTATTCCAGCATAAGTAGGTTCTGCTTTAACCATATCAACTTTAGGTGCTTTTCTTGTTGCTTGTGGTGTTGCTTCTATTGCTTCGCTCCATCCGCTTCGCCATTCCTGATTAGCAGATTGTACATAAATCTTATATGTAGCATAGTTCTTTAAATCTTCAACCGTAAATGTTGTATATGTTGTTTGGAATACAGTATCCATTTTTGGTCCAACTACCCAAATCTCATAACCAGTAACATTTGGTACAGAATTAAAGCTAATTGTTAATTGCTCACTTACGGAACTATCAACTTTGATGTTATCAGGTGTATAGAAATTATCAGGTTCTTCTGTCTTTACTTTAACGTTATTTAAAAATTCTACCTTAGCAATATCTGCTAAATTATTAGAAGATGCTTCTGTAACAACAATTGTTACTTTTTTAACAGCAACTTGCTTTCCCAAATCAACGACAATAGTTTTTTCTGTAACTCTATCGGTAAAAGGATAAGTATCTTGATTATTAGTTGATGTTACATTTCTTACGATTATGTCACCATTTTCTAATTCTACAGCTACTTTTAAGCTCTTTGGCGTCTCATCACCAACACCAATTCTAATTTCACTCATTTCTACAGTCGAAGAGTTATCTTTTCCACTCAAATCTAGGCTAAGATTAATTGGTTCGTCACCTACTTGTTGTAAAGTAACGCCTCCGTCATTAGAGAAAATATCGTTAAGTGAACCTTCTTTTATAGTTCCTTCTGGAACCGTAAATGACACATTTTCACTACTTATGATAGCACTAGTATTACTAATTTCTTTTTCATGTTTTTCGCCATTTAACATTGCTGTTATATAATTTAAATCAGCAATATCAACAACACCATCTAAATTCAAGTCATAAGTGTTGTTATTTGATTTTATAGCATTTAACATTAACAAGCTATCATTATTATCGACTTTTCCGTCTTCATTTATATCACCAATTTCGAACATTCCTCTTTCATCAGTGATATTAATTCTTTTTGAAAAGTCTGAAAGTGTAACATCGACACCGTAAGTGACAAAATATTTTCCACTCAATTCAACGCGATAATCTCCAACATTAAGAGAATATACATTGATACTTAAATATACGACGTTTTCTTCATAATCAACGCCACTTAATAAGTTTCCATCTTTATCACGTTCAGTGACTGTAACACGAACTTTTTGGTCTCCTAAAGTTAATGATGTCTCAAAATATCCGTCGCTTGGTTCATTGACTTTGTTTAAATCAAGCGTAGCACAATTTTTATCTTTGTCGTATATTTTGAATTCCATGTTGTTTTTTTCACGATTTCTTATTGGAAGTACCAAATGGGCTTCGACCTCAATATCCCCCTTTGGAGTAATTTCATCATCGATTGCTATTGTTCGATACATAGCAACATTATCTAACTCCAAAGCAAAGATAAGTGTTGGTCCAAAATTACTTAGTAGTATTGCTGCCACTAAGAAAATTGACAATAATTTTTTCAAAATTTTCACAAACTCACCTCTCATTACTTATTATATAGTATGATTTTAGTTAAATCAACGATAATAGGACTTCATTTACAACAAAAAAATATCTATTAATCAATTCCCTATTTATATTTGAAAATTTGAATAGATATTTTTAAATTAATCTTTTTTCTACAACTCATCGAAGTCAATATAATTTCCAGAATCACAATGATTATAAAATTCTGGTACTGAGATGTGATATTTTGGCTTTTTATATTCATGCAATACTAAATTGGATTTTCTATATTTATTATTTAATTCATAATTAATAAATTTGTCTCTAACATCAACTAGCAATTCTTTAATAGTATTATATTCATGTATTCCCCTAAATCTCTCCCAAGAATGTTCAAACCAATAAAACTTATTATTTTTTTCATAAGTTAAAAATGTATGTGTTGGACATTTATCATTATCATAATGAACTAAAAAATAGGTTTTAATGTTCCATTCATTTGCTTTAAAATAAAATCTTTCAAGTTCTACTTGATCCCAACATACGCCAACTTTATTTTTTATTATTTCTTTTGGCGATTGTAGAATATAATTATCTAAAAATGTTTTATCTACTGTTTTATATTTATTATTATTTTTATCTACCCAACCATATTCAATATTATCCATCAAATCCATAATTTCAAACTCACTATAATAATTCCAAATATTAAGCTGTCCTTTAGCTTTAATTAACTTTTCTAATGGTTCAATATTATCTAATACCCACGCATATCTACCCTCTTCATATATACCGCAAATATATTCTTTGTAATTATCGCTTTTTACTTTTTCTATAAATTCTTTGGTCATATAAATACAGTCAACTAAATCACATTTACAAATAATTTTTCCAAAATTTAAATCTTCTTTATTAACTAATGTCCTCAATTCTTCATTTTTTAAATACTCTTTTGGAATTTTTGCCGAACTAGCGTGTATATACAGCTTCCCCCTATAATCAGTTTTCCAACTTCTTGTTTCAATAAATTTCTTTTTTTCCTTTATCAACGTAGCAAATGGTTCTGTTATACTCAATACCTTCATTTTTTTAACACTCCTAAATTATAAAATTTTAGTACAAAGTTCTTTGTACTATCATAATATCATTTTTTTTAATAACAGTGAACTGATTTTAATAATTTTATAAATCCTTAGTAATAAAAATTTATTAATCTAATTTCTAATACTAATTATCATTTTATTAGTATTTATATTATCGCATAATATTATAGGAACATTTGATGGAATATTGTGCTACATTCTTGAAAAATAAAGAAAAGATATAATGAAAAAAAGAACTTTTTGCAAGTTCTCTATAAAGTCTAAAAAGGCTCGAACAGATTAATCAATGGTGCCCTAAAGGAAGAAGTACAACAACTTTTAATCTTTAATTTTATTTAATATTTTCATAACTTCTTCATATAC